>JADFGU010000194.1 GCA_022567535.1 Planctomycetota bacterium
TGAACTAAACAGAAAAGGAGGCAAATGTCGTCTGCTGGAGAATTCCGCTCTCGCAGATCTCGGCATATCTTCGCTGGATCATGCGCCACGACTGCGATATGTACGCGGCGGGTTTCTACGACAACCCAACTATACTTTTATTCTGGATTTCAATGACTCTGAACTTGAGCTCGTTGGATCTAAAGGCTCCAAATCTCAGGAGGCTGATCTGTACCTTGCGTGGGCAGTTGGAAGTACAAGCAACTCTAACACGATTACGCTCGTGAAAAATAGAATGTTGCTAGGTAACGGAGTCGGTCAGCAAGATCGCGTCGGCGCAGCTACGCTCGCCGTCTCACGCGCCAAGCGTAGCGGGCGTCCGCCATACAATGTGACCATGAAGAATCCCGAACGGATCTGTCGAGCGTGCCTGATGTTGGCCCTGGCCGTGACGGTGAGCCTCTCGGGCGCGTGCGTGCCGAGGTCGGTGACGCTCTCGCTGGGTGACGGCGGACGGCGGCTGGCGGAGACGACGGTACACCGCGATCCGGGCTCGCCGCGCGATAAGGTCGCGCTCATCGACGTGCGCGGGCTCATCACCGAGTCCGCGACCGGATCGTTCCTGGGCCCGGCTCAGAGTGTGGTGGACTCGCTGGTCGCCCGGCTGCGGGTGGCGGCGCAAGACCGCGCGGTCAAGGCTGTCATCATCCGCATCAACTCCCCGGGCGGCACGGTGACGGGCAGTGACATCGCGTACCGGGAGATCAGGCGGTTCCGGCGTGAGACGGGCAAGCCGGTGGTCGCGTCGCTGGGGGAGGTCGCGGCCAGCGGAGGGTATTACACGGCGCTGGCGGCGGACGAGATCCTGACCATGCCGACGACGCTGACGGGCTCGATCGGGGTCATCATCCCGAGCGTGAACGTGAGCCAGGGACTGTCGATGATCGGGATCTTCTCGAACCCGATCGTGTCGGGGCCGAACAAGGCGATGGGCGACCCGCTCACGCCGCAGAATGATGAACACATTGCTCTGTTGCAGGGCATCGTCGATGAGTTCTACGCGCGGTTCAAGGGGCTGGTGATCGAGCGTCGGCCAGAGCTCGAAGCGCAGTATGTCGCCGAGGCGACGGACGGGCGGGTGGTGACGGGGGCGCGGGCGGTTGAGATCGGGCTGGCGGACGGTGAGGGCGACCTGTACGCTGCGTTTGACCGGGCCAAGGCGCTGGCGGGGATCGAGCGCGCCAAGCTGGTCAAGTACCACTCGGTGGCGTCTCGACCGCGGTCGGCGTACGCGAGCCTGGCGCAGCCGGCACCGCGTTCTGACGACGCGGCCGGGTTTCGGCTTGAGATCGGCACGCGCCTGGGCGGGGTGAGCCCGGCGAACGCGTACTTCCTGTGGGCGCCGGCGCTGCCTTGAATCAGCGCGGGATCAGGTTGATCGAGATGATGCGGTTCGCGAGCGGGCGGCCGGGGTCGTCGGTCCACTTCCAGTGATGCAGCTCAACGCGGTTGAGGCCTTGTTGCACGCGCACGTCGGCGCGGATCATGTGGTCGCGGTCGCCGCAGACCGGCACGGGCAGGTCGCAGGCCTCGCGCCCCCCCACCACGATCCGCAGGCGTTGGCCGGTGTGATCGTTGCGGCAGGCGATAACGAGCGTGGCTGAGCCCTCGAGTGGGCACGGGAACTCGACGATGCATGTCGGGCCCAGTGCCCAGCGGAACCGTCCGAGCGATCGCTGCGGCACCGGCGATTCCCACGGGTCCAGCCCCGAGACGACGCGGTAGGCGGGGTCGGCGGGATTGATCGGCGTCGGACGGGGCACGCTGGTGGGCGCGCTGAAGTCGATCTTGCAGTGCAGCCCGATGCGTTTGGCCACACCCGTGGCGGTGAGGGCTTCGTGCATGCGGTGATGCGCGGCGTGGAGCGAGAAGTCGCTCTGTGCGCGGATTCGGCCCCATGCGCCCAGATCGCGTCGCAGGGCGGGGTCGCGGTGCAGTTGAGCGATGCAGTCGGCGAGTGACTCGGGCGTGATCTCGTCGGCGATCAACCCGCTCACACCGTGCCAGACTGCTTCGGGCACGCCGCCGACGCGGAACCCGACACACGGCGTTGCGCACGCGGCGGATTCGACGAAGACCTGGCCGAAGGCTTCCCTGACGCTCGGGCCGACGAAGAGATCGGCGGCGGCGTAGAGCATGGCCAGGGCTTTGTCGTCGTCGATGTAGCCCATGGTCCTCATGCCGGGGATGGGCGGCTGGTCGCGGGCGGGGAGCCAGCCGGGCGAGACCACCAGCAGGTCGGGCAGGTCGAGCAGCGCCAGCGCGTCGCGCAGGATCGCGAGCCCCTTGCGTTCATCGGCCAGCGACGACGCGCTGGTCATTACAATGAACCTGTCGTCGGGGAGGCCGAGGCTCTCACGGCACGCGGCCCGGTCGCGCGGGCGAAAGACGCCGGTGTCCAGGCCGTAGGTGATCCAGTCCATCGGGGGTGGACGATCCATCAGACGCAGCGCGTGCCGGGCGCGGTCGAGTGTCCAGCGGCTGTTGGCCAGGAGTGTGAGGCGGTCTGAGAGCGCGAGCACGCGGCGCTTGGCGTTCCAGGCCCGCTCAACGCGGTCCGGGTCCAGGGCCGGGTATGCGCCGGGACAGGAGCACGACTCGTCGCACCCGCGGTCGAAGCGACCGCACCCGCCGGGGTAGGCGCAGCGGCCGGTGAGCAGCCAGAGATCGTGCAGGACGAAGGCGGTCTCGAAGCGTTCGGCGATGGCGCCGAGCATGTCCGTGGCCCGGATGGGGTCGAGCTGCGCGCCGTGCAGGTTGCCGACGAGCACGAGGTCCGGCTCGCACGAGGCGATCGCGCGGACGACATCGGAGGTGGTGACGTTTGCGGCCTGCCCATCGTCGGCGTTGGCGGCGGCGAAGGGGAAGACCTCGTGGCCGGCAGCGGCGAATCCCGCGGCCAATCGCCGGTGTGCGATCCCTGCGCCGAAGCGAAAGCCGATGTCGCTGAAGACGGCGACGCGCAGGGAGCGCCTGGTCGGCGCGCGCCCGCGCGGGGGTTCGAGCGCACGCGACGTGCAGAAATCGCGGACGACTTTCGGCAGCTCGTTGCGGTATCCGCCGCCGTCAGTTTCCGCGGTTTTCTGCTGCTCGTGGGCGCGGTAGAGGCAGATGGGTCGGCCGATGACGCGGACGCGGGCGCCGGCCTCGGCCATGCGCAGCCAGAGTTCGTAGTCCATGCTGTAGTACCAGTCCAGGCGGACCTGGGCGCCGGCGCGCTCCCACAGGTCGCGTGTGAAGAGGCAATCGGGCTGCCACCAGAAGCGGCCGGCGAGCCAGCAGCGCTCGATGTCGAGCAGTTCCGTCAGCGGCATCGGGCCCTGCGGGATCGACGTGAGCGACTGCTGCACGATCTTGCCGTCGGGCCAGGCCTGGTCGAAGATGCGGCAGATGCCGGTGACGAAGTCCGCGCCGGTCGAGCCGTCGGCGGCACGCCGGCCGTCGGAGCCGGTGATCGCCATGGCGGCGGCGGCCAGCGCGCCGGGCGCGAGCATGTCGTCGCTGTTGATCCAGGTGAGGATCTCGCCGGTCGCGCGGGAGAAGCCCTTGTTGATCGCGTCGGACTGGCCCTTGTCGGGCTCTGAGACGACGTGGGCGAAGTAGTCGGCGTAGCGATCGAGCACGGCGGGCGTCTCGTCCGTGGACCCACCATCAACGACGATGTGCTCGACTTCGGGGTAGTCCTGGTTGCCGATTGAGAGGATGGTCTGCTCGATGTAGCGGCCCTGGTTGAATGATGGCGTGACGATCGAGATGCGAGGCCAAGGCGAGCCGTCCGGCATGGCCTCGGGCAGGAGCGTGGGATCGGGGTTGACCCAGGGCCAATGGCCGCGCCCGCTGAGGAGGTGCTTGGAGGCGCCGGCGAGGAGTTCGAGACGGAGCGCGCGCGTCAGATCGGCGACGGGGCAGTGCCGAAGCCCCTTGGCCAAGGTCTCACCGGCGCTGAGATAGCGTGTGAGCAGGGCGCGGCGGGCGTGGTCGAAGGTCTTGGGGGACAGGGTGTCGGCCCGTCCGCGACAGACCCGCGCCGACGAACGCAGCAGCATCGAGCCTGCGAACAGGCCCATGGGCTCGAACGCGCCGCGCTGGATCCACTCGTCCACGGCTCGGCGCACGCCGGCGAGGCCCACGTAGTCGTGGCAGAAAACCGGGGTGTGTGGCCCGAGGAAGGTGCTCAGGATGCGCAGGTCGGACCACACGCTCTCGTAGCTGTGATCGCCGTCCACGAACACCATGGTTGGCACGATCGGGATGTCGCGATGGAAGTGGACAAGCGAGCCGTGGTAGAGCATCGCGGGCTCGAGCAGGCTCGCGCTCTGAAGACTCTTTGTAGCGCGGCGGATGGCGAGCGGGTCGGTGTCCAGCCCATAATACTGCGGGGGCGCCGCACGGCGCTCTCTGTGCGCCGCCAGGGCGCCGCGCAGCTGCACGACCGCGGAGCGCCCGCCAAAGACGCCGATCTCGAGCATGATCGCCCCGCAGTGGTACGCGATTTCGTAGAGCTTTTCGCTGTCGGCGGGATCCTGGAAGCCGGGGATGTGCTTCGTGGCCTCGAAGATTCGCTCGTGCTCGGAGTTGATGTAGCCGTGCTGCTCGGACCAGCTGGGGCGGTAGCTGTTCTCGCTGGTGTCGTAGGCGATGTCCGGTGGGCTGATGGTCGGCAAGGTGGGCGGCCTTTGGGTTCTCTGCGCGGTGTCCGGGGAATTGATGGCCCCGGCGGGAGTGGCTATCCGCGGCCATTGCGCATCTGTTCCTCCCACGGGAGCGTCATGGCGACGCCCATGCGTTGACCAAGCCTGCGCCAGCGCGATGCCA
>JADFGU010000195.1 GCA_022567535.1 Planctomycetota bacterium
TCATCAACTCCGAGCCTTTTTCGAGCAGCTGATGTTCGTCGAGCAGCCGTTTCACCGCGACGTCGCGTTGGATGCCGACGTGCTCGGCGGTCTTATAGATTGGGGCGATCGGCCGCCGATGATCATTGACGAATCGGACGCCGAGCCGGACAGCATGCGCCCGCCGATGAGTGCCGCGACCGATACGATGGAGACCAACAGAAACACGTTCAGCATGGTGGGCAGCCACGGTACGCCGCGGTCCCCGGCGTAATAGCCCAGCACGGCGCGCTCGATCTCGGCGCGCGTCATGATGTCCAGCCGCTTGCCGACGTTGAGCGTCTCTTCGCCGAACCGACTCCGCGCTGTGACCACCAGCCCCTCGATCTCGAGTGCCCCGGTCGCCATGCGCACCTCTATGCCGACGATCTCCTCACTGAAGACGGTCACCGAGTCCGTGCGCGAGTCGTACCCGAGCGACTCGGTCACAACCAGATGCCGACCTGGAGGAAGATCTGCGAGGATGAACATGCCCACAGAGTCCGTAAGAACCTGGCTACCCGTGCCCAGAACCAGGACCGAGGCGCCCACCAGCGGTGCCCCACTCTGGTAGTCGACGACCTTTCCCTGCAGCGTCCCTTCCTCCGACATCAACAGCAACAAGTCCTGGAGCGATGAGCCGCCCCTTGGAACCGTCAACTGCACGCTGCGGCCCGCGCTCATCCCGAATTTCGCCTGGAGTTTCACGGGACGGCCAGCCGGCACAGAGCACATTCGGTAGTAGCCCGCGTTGTCGGTCCGCACCTCTACGGTCGGTGGGTCGCCGAACCTGGGGTCGACGAGCTCTGCCGTGACGATGGCGCGCGGCATCGCCACTCCTGTGAGCGAATCCGTAACGATCCCCGCGATCGCGACACGGTCGCCTCGGCTCTGCTCGGACAGGCACCAGCCCATGAGCAGTGTCCGCTCCGAGGGTACCGCCAATTCCACACGGACTGTTCGATTATCCGAGAAGCTGACCTGCCGCGACGGGGCGCTGACCCCCAGTGCCTGAAGCCTCGGATGAAAGAAGGAGACCCAGTGCTCTCCCGCTGGCACGTCATCCAACTCGAAGCTGCCATCGGCTTCAGACGTCCCCATCGCCGACGTGCCCATGACCACGACGCGCGCGCCAGGCAAGGGGCTCATCGTCGTACTGTCGAACACCGTCCCGCGCAGGAGGGAACCGCCCTCCGTCGTCTGAGCAGAGAGATCGCCCGATCCACAAAGCGCCGCCACGAACGCGGCGGTCGTCAGCCAACCCACCGACCCACTTCTCACATACCTCATACCAACTCCTGCCGCTACCGCCCAAAGATCCTGACAAAACGCGACTGAAAAAGTACACCAACCTCGGCCGAGTCGCGAGAGAAACACGGCGCCCGCACGTATGTTGTACGGATGGGGGCCTTTTTTGTTGCTCTCACGGGGAGGGTGTACCGTAGCAGCTACTCAGTCGCTCGAACGGTACAGCCCCTCCGCCGCTTTGGCCGAAACAGTAATGCCGCGGATCATCGCCGAGCTGAGACCTTGATGCTCCATCTCGTTCAGGCCCGCGATCGTGCAGCCCCGCGGCGTCGTAACCCGGTCGATCTCGCCCTCGGGGTGTGAATCCCCCTTGAGGGCGAGCGCGGCGGCGCCTTTGGCGGTCTGGGCCGCGAGTAGCAGCGCCTCTTCCGGGTGAAAGCCGATCTCGATGCCTCCCTGGGAGGCTGCACGCACGCACCGGAGGAAGAACGCCACACCGCACGCGCACAGAGCAGTGGCTGGCACCATCATCTCCTCTTCGATCACGAGCGTGCGACCCACAGCTTCGAAGAGCTCGGCCGCTTCCGCGAGCGCCGCGCTGTCGCTGTCGTCGGAGCAGAGGCAGGTCATCGACTCGCCTATGGAGACCGCAGTGTTCGGCATCGCACGCACGACGGGCACCGTCGCACCGAGCGCGTCGCGAATCTGGCTGATCGAGACCCCGGAAACCACGGAGATCAGACGATGCCGTCCCGCGTCCAGCGCCCCTCGGATCTCTTCGAGCAACGCGCGCAGTTGCTGTGGCTGCACCGCTAGCACGATCACGTGCGAGTCGCGAACGGCAGAAGCATTGTCAGACCCGACGGGATGACCCGACTGGGCCAGCTCTTCGAGCTTGGTTGAGTCGCGCCGGGTGAGCGTGATCTCGGCAGCCGTGAACAGTCGAGCACGTACCCAACCGGTCGCCAACGCCCTCCCCAGATTGCCGACCCCGAGGATCGCGATCCTCGAGCCGTCGCTCACCGCAACTCCCGAAGCTTCACGTTGCGGAACCACACTCGATCACCGTGCTCCTGCAGCCCGATGTGGCCTCGATCGGCCTGACCGTACGCGGGCCACTCGCTGAACTTGCTGTTGCGCACGACTTCGGCCCACTCGTCGCTGCGAAGCTCGTACTCGACGACCTTCGTGCCGTTGAGCCAGTGCTCGACATGTGCACCGCGCACCAGGATGCGGGCTTCGTTCCATCTGCCAGCGGGCCTGACGACACCTCGAGGAGCCGCGTGAAGTCCGTAGTTGGAGCCGGCGCTCGTGATGGGGTCACGCCCGTCGCGGTGCCCCTCGTCGTCGAGTACCTGCATTTCAGGAGCGCTGTGGTAGACCAACTCCTCGCCCTCCGCGGCGCGGTAGAAGATCCCGCTGTTTCCGCCCGGCCCTACCCTCCAATCGATCGACAACTCGAAGTCGCCGAACTGGGCCTCCGTGATGATGTCTCCGCCCGGGCCAATGCGCGTGAGCAGCCCTTCCTCGACGGCCCAGCCCCCCGGCATGTCCGGGCGGTTGTATCCGCGCCAGCCGTCCAGTGACTCCCCGTCGAAGAGAAGCTGCCAGCCGGCCTCACGCTCCGCGTGACTGAGCGTGTTCATCTCCTGAGCGGTCCCGGGGTACGCCAGAACCGCGAGGGCGATCGCGGTCGCCACGAGTCGTCGGATCACAGCGCCCACCCCTCGCGGTATTCGCGCACCAGATACTCGTTCGCGCGCTCCGAATTCGTCACCCTCATGTGCTCGGCGTCGTAGTCGATCTTGAAGCCCTGGCCGGTCCGCAGTGCGACCAACCCCAAAAGCATCACTTCCGTGAGCGGCGCTGCATATGAGAAGGGACAGGTGGCTTCACCCACTCCCTTGCACGCATTCGCCCAGTTCATCTCGTGGCTGTCCTCGATCCGGGTGTAGCTCTGAGGCACCTTGGCAGCGTCTTCGATGAGCCCTTCCGGGAAGAGCCTCGGGTTTCGGCCATAGGTCTCGTGCATCAGCAGCCCCCGCTCGCCTACGAAGATCACCCCGCCCTCACGATTGAGGCGTACGTCCGAGGGGAGTTGTGGGGGTCGCTCGGGCATCAGGCCGCCGTCGTACCAGTGCAGCTTCACAGGGGGCATTAGCCCGCGCCGCGGGAACTCGTAGTGCACGATGGTCGCCATCGGGTACGAGACCGGGTCGTCGCTCGGGCCACCCCACGGCGAGGATGTCGCTTCGATCGACGTCGGATAAGCCAGGTTCAGCGCCCAATACGGGTGATCGATGAGGTGGGCGCCCATGTCACCCAATGCACCGACGCCGAAGTCGACCCAGCCCCTCCAGTGGAAGGGGTGATAGATCGGGTGGTACTGAACGTCGCGCGCCACCGGACCGAGATAGAGATCCCAGTCGACGTGCTTCGGGACAGGGAAGTCGGCCCACAGCCCCGCCGCGTGAGCCATGTCCACGGAGCCCGGCCACCATGAGCGATCCGGCGCATCGCGCTTGAAGTCCTCGGGGAACGGCGCGGGGCGCAGGAGACCCTGCGACCAGATGGGGCGGTTCGTCCACACGTGGACCTCCCGCACGTTCCCGATCACTCCCGCGGCGACCCACTCGTTGACGAGGCGTGCATCGTCGCTCGAGTGCCCCTGGTTCCCCATCTGCGTCACGACACCGGACGACTCCGCCAACTTCTGCAGGATGCGAGCCTCGTGTACCGTGTACGTGAGTGGCTTCTGCACGTACACGTGTTTGCCTGCTCGCATCGCCGCCGCCGCGATGACCGCATGGGTATGATCCGGGGTCGCGATCAGGACCGCCTCGATGTCGCGCTGCTGCTCGAGCATCTCACGGAAGTCCGTGTACTTCGCCGCGCTCGAATACTGCTCCTTCCAGCGCAAACCCTGTTCCCGCGGGGTGCCGTCACCGTTCTTGGTGCGCTCCTCGACCTTGGCAGCGACCAGTTCGTGATCGATATCACATACCGCCACGATGTTCTCGGAGCCGAGCTCCTGTGCGTTCTCGCCGCCCACGCCGCCCGCGCCGACGATCGCTACGTTGAGCGTGTCACTCGGCGCTTGATGGCCCACGCCGCCGAGCACTCGACGCGGAACGATCATCGCACCCATGGCGAGCTTCGAGCTGTTCGAGACGAAGTCCCGGCGGGAAATTTCGTCAGACACGGCCCCTCCGTGATTGAAGATGCAACCGACAAGATCGGTGGCCGGGAGTGGCGACGCTACCTCAGAGGCGCAGACCCTCGACCTCGGCCACCGCGCCCGCGATTCGGGGGCCAGCAGCCCGTGGCAGAAGTACAGCGCAGGGGGGTCGCGGCCCAATAGGTCGTCTCTCCTCCTCGGACCACCGCCTTCGGCGGCGGTGCCCGCTACGGCTACGACTCGTCGTCCTTCCTACTATTGAACTCGCGAGACCCCCGGGTACCCGCTTGCGGGTGGCGGCCCACTGTACTTCTGCCACGGGCTGCTAAGCTTGATGGGCAGGTGCCGCAGGTGAGACTCGATCAGACGACGCGGCGTCAGCTCCTGGTCGATG
>JADFGU010000196.1 GCA_022567535.1 Planctomycetota bacterium
CCGTCATCCCCGGGGGCACTTACAGCCCGGGCGAGGGCGGCACCACGACGTGCGTCGTGGCGGACCGATGGGGCAACCTGGTGGCGGCGACGCCGAGCGCGAACGGCCCGTATGCGGTCTGCCCAGAGCTCGGCGTGGCGCACGGGAACCGGCTCAGGAGCATGAACACGACAGCGGGCCACCCCAACCGCATCGAGCCGGGGAAGCGTCCGCGCATCACCTTGACGCCGACCCTCGTGACCAAGGAGGGGAGGGGTGTGATCGGGATCGAAGTAAACGTCGCGCTGCTCGCGCTGTTTGCCCTCAACACTCCCCAGCCTCATCCGCGTTGCTCTGAGCAGTCCTACCCCTCAAACACTACCGGCAGCGGGGCCAGCTTCTTGCCCGTCGATCGCAACGGCAGAGGGACCGCCTGCGGGTCGCCGGCGAGCATGGCTGGCACGAGCAACGGCTGCCCGGCGGGCACGCTCCCCGATTCACCCTCGTCCACGCCCTCCATCGCCATCACCACGTCGCGCACCGGGCCGCCGGCCGCGAAGTCGAACTGGCGATAAACCTGGCGCGGCACGACCCCGCCCCGGCGCTCGAGCGTGACAGCGATGAACGACTCGATCCTGGCGAGCAGGGCGCCCGGCGGATCTCCCCCGCCGGTCACGCGCGCGAACGCGACGGGGCTCGTGCGGAACATCGCCGCGCCCGGGCTGGGAAGGTAGAGGTCTATCGCGTTCCCCGCCAGCGCGGCGAGCAGGTCGCCGGGGTGTCGTGCGACGAAGCGGTCCTCGGCCAGTCGCCACTCGACGCCGCGCGACCGGGCGGTCGACAGCGCCGCGCGCGCGTCCCGGATCAACGCGTCGATCTCGGCGGGCATGGGCTCGCCGCGCCAGACGCTGTGGATCTCGCCGGTGTGCCGGCGGATGAGGATCTCGGCACGGTCCAGCCCAAGCGCCTGCTCCTCACGGGCGAGCGAGTCGATCTCGCCCATGGCGTGGGTGATGGCCTGCAGCGTGATGATCGAGACCACCGACTGCCGCACGCGCCCCGCGTCGCCGTGCTCGGGCAATGCCAGGGCGGACCGGGCGAACTCCGTCCATCTGGCGAGCAGCGCCGCCCAGGTCAAGGCTCGGTCGAGTTCGTGTGTCTCCGATTCGCTCATCCGCCCATCCTACGCCCGGGGTACACTGGGCCCATGGAACTGAGCGTCTCTGATCTGACCGCCTCGCAGCGGTACAAGCTGCTGATCGGTGGCATCGTTCCGAGGCCGATCGCCTTCGTTTCGACCATCTCGGTCAGCGGTCAGAGCAACCTCGCGCCGTTCTCGTTCTTTGCGGGAGTGTGTTCGGACCCGATGACGCTGCTGTTCTGCCCGGCCAACGCCGCCGACGGGGGTGAGAAGGACACGCTGCGCAACGCCGCGCCGCCAGCCGAGGGCGGCACCGGGGAGTTCGTGGTGAATGTCGCGGTGGAGGCGTACGCGAATCGGGTCGCGGCGGCCGCGGAGCCGCTGCCGTCCAGCCGGAGCGAGTTCGACTTCATCGAATTGACGCGTGCCGACGCCGCGATGGTCAAGCCGCCGCGCGTCGCCGAGTCCCCCGTCGCCTACGAGTGCCGAACCCTCCAGGTGATCCGTCTGAACCCGGGGGCGCCGGCCGGTGGCAACATCGTGATCGGCGAGGTTGTTCACGTCTTCGTCCGGGACGATCTGATCGACGATCGCCTGCGCATCGACGCCGACGCGCTCCGTGCGATCGGCCGCATGGGCGGGCTGTCCTATTGCAGGACGCGGGACCGATTCGAGATGTCCGTGGGCGCGGCGGCGCTGGAGAAGTAAGGGGCGGGCGTGGCTACCGACGCCGACGGGCTGCGAACAGCCCTGCGCCCAAGAGGACAGCCAGAGCCCCCGGCGCGGGGATGACCTGCCCGCGAATCTCGCCTCCAGGGTGCCGAACCGTGTGGATGTTCATGTACCACAGGCCGGCCTGGACGTCGGCTGCGTGCGCCGGAGAGAGGATCGTCGAGCCGATCATCGGACTGACGAGCCCGCTGACCGCGCCGATGTCGAACAGGATACCGGCGTTGATTCCGATCGGTGCTGGGCCGTGGAAGTGTGCCCCGGTGACCGTTCCCAGCAGTTGGGTGAACCCGATGTTCCAGCTCAACTCGTTGGTCTGTGTGTTGAGAAAGACATCACCGACGCCGATGCCTGGCGTATTGACCGGCGGAACCTCCTGCGAGCCCTCAATGACGAAGTTGAAATGCAGGGTCTGGGCGCGTGCGCCCGCGGCGAGTGAAAGAACCGCGATTCCGGCAAACAAAGTGGTAGATCTCACGTCATCTCCTCTGGCGGCCCGCCGAGCCCGGGAGCGCGTGCACATCAGTTGCACACCGCCCCCTTGGCCAGTTGGCATCTCTCAATTCGGATGTCGTTCGAGACCTCACGGACTCGAGTGTTCACGACTCAATATGCCACGGGATTGGCTCATCGGCTACCTGATTCCGAAAACCCATGGCAAATTCCCGGAATCTTCTCAAAAGCCGCGTCCTGGGCTCGCCCATGATGGGTGAGGTCCGAAAAAAACCCCCGAGCATCGGTGGAGCGCCCGGGGGTTGGAGATGTGCAGGGCCGATTTCATGCGGGAGGCACGGGCATGGGAGGCGTCGCCCGGCCACGGCCCTGACGTGTGTGGGAGTCTGTGCTACGACCGGGCCTGGATTCGATCATCGCCCGGTCGGCGAATCGTTTTCAGCTGCATCCCATGCTGTTCCCGCAGTTCAGGCACCGATAGCACATGCCACTGCGGACGGTGATCGTGCCGCACACGTCGCAGGGCGGCGCGTCGGCCATGGACTCCATCGCGATCGTCAGCGCCGAGGGCGAAACCGACGCGACCCCACCTGAGAACTGGCCCCCGCCGCCAGACCCGGCTGTCGCACCCGGGTCGCCGAGGAATGGCCCGCCGGACGCATCGGCCCCAGCGCTGAAGTTCGGGGCGCCCGATCCCTGGGTCTGCCCAACGCCCTGCGATCCTGCGGGCGTCACGGACGTGCTCGATTGCCAATGCTCTTTCTCCAATCTCGTTTCGATGATGGGTATTTCCGCCGTGCCGTTCGAGGAATTGCCGCCGGCTTCGCGCTGCGGAGTGTTCGCTTCCCGGTATCCCGCGATGAACCGGATCCCGACCCAGCGGAAGATGTAATCGACGAGGCTCTTGGCGAAGGGGATGTCCGGGTTCATGGTCATCCCGGACGGCTCGAACCGCTGGTGCGAGAACTTGCTGACGAGGCTCTCGACCGGCACGCCGTACTGCAGCGCCACCGACACCGCCGTCCCCAGCGAATCCATGAGGCCGCCGATGGTCGAGCCTTCCTTGGCCATCGTGATGAACAACTCGCCCGGCGAACCGTCCTCGTACAGGCCGACCGTCAGATATCCCTCGTGCCCGCCGACATTGAACTTGTGCGTGATCGAGTTGCGTGTATCGGGCAGTCGGCGGCGCATCGGGCGGTGCACGATCTGCACTTCCTTCTGCACGACCACCTCCTTTTCACCCCGTGCCGCAGCCACGGCGAGGTCCGCGGCCGCCTCGGCGACCTCCGATACCGCCATGGATTCCCCCAGCTCGTCCACCTCCTCCTCAAGATCGACGCCCTCGGCCGAGTCGGACCTGTTGCTCAACGGCTGGCTCAACTTGCACCCGTCGCGGTACAGGGCGTTCGCCTTGAGGCCGAGCTCCCACCCCAGCCGGTACGACGCCTTGATCTCTTCGATCGTCGCCTCGTTGGGCAGATTGATGGTCTTGCTGATGGCGCCGGAGATGAACGGCTGGGCCGCCGCCATCATCGTGAGGTGCCCGTCCACCAGGATAAACCGCGTGCCGGTCTTTCCGCACGTGTTGGCGCAGTCGAACACGGCCAGGTGCTCGTCGCGGATGTGCGGGGCGCTCTCGATCGTCTGCGTGCCGCACACGGCCAGGTTGAGCTGCTCGATGTGCTCCGGTGTCAGGCCCAGCTCGCGCAGAGCGTTGAACGCGGGATCTGACTTGGCCTGGTCTGCGTCCAGGCCGAGACGCACGAGCGCTTCATCGCCGAGCGACCACGGTGCGAACGCGAACGAGAGCTCAAAGACGCTGGGCAGCGAATCGCGAATCCGCGTGATGTCCTCGTCCGTCAGCCCCTTTCGGATGAGCCATTGCGAGAATACCTCGCCCCGCACGGCGTCCGCGGCGCCGGCGGGCATGGGCACGTCGAGACTCAGCACACCCATGATGTGGATGAGGATCTCGCGGATCTGACCCTCGTCGTAGCCCTGGGATTCGAGGGCCGGCCGAATCGACGCGTTGGCGATCTTGAAATACCCGCCGCCGGCGAGCTTCTTGAACTTGACCAGGGCAAAGTCCGGCTCCACACCCGTGGTATCGCAGTCCATCAAGAGGCCGATCGTCCCCGTCGGGGCGATCACGGTCACCTGCGCGTTGCGGAACCCGTGGCGCATACCCAGCTCGTACGCCTGGTCCCAGACGCGCACGGCCCGGTCCAGCATGTCGCCCGCGTTCGAGACGCGCAGCGAGCCTGATCTCATCAGCGCGTGGTCGATCGGCTCCGGCCGGATGTTGAGCTTTTCGTACTGAGGCGAGTTGCGACGCTCGCCGTGGGCCGCCAGGCGGTGGTTGCGGATGACCCGCAGCATGTTCTTGCGATCGGCCTTGAACCCGTCGAATGCGCCGTGCTCGCCGGCCAGCTCGGCCGACATGCGGTAACTCCGCCCGCCCATGATCGAGGTGACACAGGCGCACACCGCGCGGCCCTCGTCGCTGTCGTACGGGATGCCCGCC
>JADFGU010000197.1 GCA_022567535.1 Planctomycetota bacterium
CGCTGACGATGTAGGTGCTGTCCTTATCACGCTGACGCGCGTTGTACGTCCGCACCACCGGCCAGCCCGCTCCGCCGTCGGCAGCGAACCGCAAATCGACGCCTGTGATCGTGTACGTGCCCGTGTGCAGGTTCAGCCCGCCGGAAAGCGTGGCGGAACGATTCCACCCCCCGTCGTTGCCCGGCGCGGCCGCCAGGGCCCCAAGCCCCCACACACTCCCCGCCTGGCCCGACCCGTCGAAGTACGCACCCCGCTGCTCCACCAGCGGGCGCACGCCCTGCACGAGCGACGTCCCGTCCGTGTTGCCGATAAAGATATAGCTCTCCAGCGACTTGCCGTGCGCGTTGAGCACAGGATCACCAACAGCCGAGCCGGCGCACAACGTGAGCGCAGAGGCGATCGAACAGCGCAGCGCCCATCGCTGTGCAGCGAACAACAGTTGACGGGACGTTGCATTCAGATGGTGAGTTGACGCGAGCATCGGATGTACCTCCCAGAAGATCACAGCGCCGCGCACACGGCGCGCCGCACGAAGCAACTCTGACACATCGCGGACCGCGAATCAAGCGATTCAAAGGAAGGGGCATACGTCGCACACCGAACACACAGCGCACGATATGTGACGGAACATTTGAATGACGCACACGCACACGGCCTTGAGAGCACGCGGGGCACATCGCACACTCCTGACCGCTCCCCGCCGCCTCACAACCGGGAAGTATGACGGAAGGTTTGAATGGCTGGACTTGCGCGAGCTCACCTGATCTAGTACATCCGGGCGCACGCTCCACGGCGAGACGTGCTCCCACGGCAACGCGGCCCGAGGCCGCATACGACTAAGGAGACCCGCCATGCGCACGCTCAGACACTTCGGGGCCGCGATCCCCGTCACGATCGCGATCGTCGCCCTCGTCACCGGCCTCGCCGCCGTCGGATACACCGGGCTCACCCGCTACGGAAGCCTGAAGCAGTCGGTCCTGCCGACGCCCGCAGAGCTCGACCTGCTCATCCGACGAACCGGCGTCACGCCCGAAACGCTCGCCGCCGCAGGGGTGGCGCCCCAGAGCGTGGCCGCGATGATCACCGACGCCGTCAATTACATCGTCCCCAACTTCAGTGCCATCAGAGACGCACAGACGGATTTCGACCAGGCCAAGAAGATCCACGATTCGCTGGCCCGCCTCATCCCCACCGGCCGGGCCACCGCCCAGCAGAAGGACCAGCTCAACACCGCCGTAACCAACCTCGCCAACGCCCGGGCCGCACGCGACGCGTTCTTCGCCGCCATCTACGGCGAGATTGCGGGCAACCAGACCCCGGCTCAGGCACTGACGCTCGCCACCGTCAAGGCCAACAGCGGCTGGTCGCACCCTGTGCAGTACAAGGCCGCCAACCGCAGCGAACCGGAATGGGTCGACCTGAGAGACGCACTGGCCACCGTCAGGATCGCCGACAAACGCGGCGAGCAGCCGGATCCCGCGGCCGTGCAGCTGATCGCGCAGGCCGACGCCAACGCCGCCGTCTCCGCCGCACGGACCGGGCTCAACAACCTCCCACTCATCCAGATCCAGTGGGAGAACGCCATCAACCCCTGAGGTGAGAGACGACGTGCGGAGGCTGCTCGCAGGCAGCACAGGTCCGACGGGGTTGTTTCCACATAAATGAGTCATACATGGACGCTCAACCCGGTTTCAGCCACTGTTATGAGCTGCCACGCGCTAGACATGCACCATCTTTGAGTCATGCGATGTGGGTTGTATTCGACCTGACGCACTCCTGCGCTGTTTCAAATCGTTCTCGCGGCTTGATGAATTCCGGCAACACGCGCGAGATTCGCGTGCGATCGGGCACATCGCTGTAACCGCCTGGGTTTTAATGGTTTTTCGGCGCGCCCGGTTTGATGTTTGGCCAGGGACGACCACGCACGAACACGTCCCCAATGGGCAGAAACATTCTCAATTCCCGAAACTTCGCGAACCGAATACCTCTATCCGCAACGTACACTACTTCGTGCACACGCTCTTGAGGTGCTGGGAGGATTCCCATGCGGCATGGGGGCAGCGATAAATGGAAGGGTGCGGTGCCGGGGCACGATTCGATGTCTCGGACGACGCCGAGCGAATCGTTGGGCCGGGCGTGCGAGGTGCGCGAGCTCGCTCCGGCGATCACACGCGCCGTGCGGCTTGAGATCTGCAGGGCGATCGGGCTCGAGGGAACGATCCCCGTCTCGCGCATCGTCGAGCTGCTCGATCTCGAACAGCCTCTGATCTCAAAACATCTCCGGAAGCTCCGTCTCGCCCGTATCGTCGTGTGTGAACGGCCCGGGCGGCGATGCCTGTGCCGTCTCAGCGCCCGGTGCCGGATGGATCGCCGGGACGGCCTGCTTCGGTTCACGTTGCGATCGCCCGCCGGCCACGCCATCCGCGTGTCCGGACCGGACGTGTCCTCTACTGCGCCCGAGTGGTTCGAGTCCGTGACACGGCTCGCGTGCGCGGTCCTGTGCAGCCCGAGCAGAACCAAGGTCTTCCTGTGTGTCGCCATGAACCCGAGGTCGTGCGTGGGTTCGATCGCCCGGCTCATCGATCAGTCCTTGGCATTGGCCAGCCATCATGTCTCCAGGCTCAGGCACGCCGGATTGGTCGACATCAGGGAACGCCGCAGCGAGCACGTCGTCAGTCTCTCGGCGGCCTGCGAGCTGAGCGGGTCGCCCGACGCGATCCATGTTCGATTCTGCTGCGAGGACGAATCCAGCCTCGCGATGGCCGTGCGGATCGGGCCCGCCCATACCATCGGTCGTGGCGAACCGCAGGCCGCCGCCCGCTCGCACTGTGAGTCAGCTCCCCAAAAGCCCACACCCGATGTCCGGTGGTTCACTCGAGACGCCTGAGTTCCCTCGCCTCGGGATGATAACGCATCACTTTTCCGTCGTCCCACCGCACTTCGATCGATTCCAGCTCGCCTGCGCGGGGATCAACGTCCCAGCGCACAATCGTTCCGAGCAGATCGTCCTCGTCCGATGGTTCATCCACCGGCGCCATGCCGACGCGCATGCCCTGCGTCATCTCTTCGATGAGCAAAAGTCGATCCGGTCCACGCTCGTAGTCAACCAGCTCGGACAGGTGCTGCTCAAGCTCCTCCGCCACAACCGCGACGCGGAGCGATTGTCTGTCTCGCCGACTGAGCTGTTCGAACGGCGCCAGGGCGTCGTGAGCCAGGCTCTGCGGATCGAATGTGTCGCCCTGGTGCCAGCCCTCGCGCGTCATCTTCGCACGCCAGCACAGATGCGTCACGCGGCAGAGTTCTTCAAGGAGGGTTGACGATTGAATCCCTGGATCTGTCGGCACAGCATGGCTCCCACTCACGGTTCTCTGCGTTCACGGTGTCTGTGACTCAGACCCTCCGTCGTGTTCTTCAGCAAGCCGGACGAGGCGTCGCTCTCAGGGCATCGGAGACAATCGTCGCCGATTTTGGCCCGGCTGTCCATCGGAATCCCCGAAACAACGATCTGGCTTCCCAGGGGGGGGCGGCTCGCCAGAGATTCTCCCGTTCCCCGGGTCACGACCGCCTGGGACACCACGCCTCGATGCCCGCAACGCGGTGCGGGAAGTATGACGGAATGTTTGAGCGTATGGACCGGACCCGCCTCTGTGCGGTTCAATAGCTGGTATGAACGGAGCCGGTGCCGAATCCCTTGCCCCAACCGATCGGTCCATTCCGCGAAACCGATACCGCGAGGGCCGAATCCGGTCCGGTCTGATCGCTCGGGCGATGATGACGGCCCTCGCGGCGCTCTTGCCCCTGCCGGGCCGCCCGGGCTTCCGCTGGTGCCCTTCGGGATGGAGGGCGACCGTCCGGGACTGCCGGCCAACCCGACGCTCCGCTATGAGCAATGCCATGGCCGCCGCGTAAACGCAGTCGGCATGATGACCATCCGCCCGGCTGATTTCGAACGTCTCCCTGCCGGCGTCGGACACCCGGCGCTCCACCTCCTTCATCTCCTCGACCAACCGCTCCCTCGCCGGGTCGGTCACTTGGAGGCGCCCTTGGGCCATGATCGAGTAGAGGTTGGTGAACATCAAACCGACCGGCACGTTTACCTCCCAGCGTCCGCCCGTGACCCGGGAGCCGCTCGTCAGCGTGCAGGCGATGGCCGGGACGCCCGATTTTCGCACTTGGTCAACGCACCCCCGCCCGAGGCCCGTGGCATCAACCACGGCCAAGAAGCCGGACCCGCCACTTAGGTCGGCCATGATGGCCCGCGCCTCCCGCCCGGCTTGGTCGAACGTCATGCCCTTGATGCTGTCAACGCTGGTAACGGAATACCGGGGGGCGACATACTCCCCTACGGTGACGCCCTTGGGGAGCGGGATTTCCTGACCGGTTTCCGCGCTGACGATTTTCCCCTCGCGCACGACGACGGCGGGCCGCTGCGCCCGGATGAGGACGAGGCCGGTAGGGTCATGGATTAGGCCGGGATCAATACCGAGGAAGTAGTCGAACTTCATGCGAACCGAAGCCTCCGTGGGGCGTAGGCAACGACCTCGTCAGTGAGTAGGGAATCGCACATGTCCGGGTCGAACAGGGCCGCCGCCGCGCTTCCCCATTTGCAGTAATACTCTTGTTGATACCAATGGTGCGGCTTCGACTTCTTCTCGCGGGCAAGAAACGAGCGACTAATACGGGGACAATCGTCCGCCGTCACTTTGACCCGCTTCCAAGCGTC
>JADFGU010000198.1:0-1945 GCA_022567535.1 Planctomycetota bacterium
TGGGCCTACTACGGTCAACCCGCCACCTGCACCTACAATACCGGGAACCAGCGGACCACCGGGTCGCTGTTCTCACCGATCATCGCAATTCCGAACTTCCCCGCCGGGGGAGGTGCGACGCTCTCGTACTGCTACAACTACGAGCGCGAGGGCAACCCGGCGTTCGACAAGGCCGAGGTGTACGTCAATGGCGACTTGGTGGACGAGCCCGATCCGACGAACACATGGGACACCCGTCAGATCGATCTGGAGTCGTACAGGGGCACAAACGTTATCGTCGAGTTCAGGTTTGACTCGATCGACGGGGTCGCCAACGGGTTCCGTGGCTGGCAGGTCGACAAGGTGACGATTGAAGTGCGCTCTACGGTCTGCAACGCCTGCCCGTGCGCGTGCGACTTCGACCCGGATCCGGCGTGCAACATCTTCGACTTCCTGGCCTTCCAGAACCTTTTCGTCCTCGGTGATCCGTGCGCGTGCGAAATGGATCCGGATCCGTTGTGCGACATCTTCGACTTCCTGGCCTTCCAGAACCAGTTCGTCCTCGGTTGCCCGTGATCCAGGACCACATTCTCTGATGGATCCGATACTGGATCATCCCGGCGCCCGCTTCGGCGGGCGCCGTTTTTATTGCGCGCCGGCGCCATCGCGCGACAATCGAACGTGGATCGGATCCGCGTGCGCCGCCGGGCGAGACTTCTAAGGATTCGTATCAGCCGCCGCGACCGCCGGTCTGCTCGCCGCCTCTCATGCGGGCACGCGGGGCCTGGTCTTCGAGGGATGCGGATTGTGGCGCCGGTTCGGCATGGACTGCGAGCGCCCGTCCGCGCCGGCCGCCCGTCTGCTCACCCTGGGCCTCGGCGGCCGGGACGGCCAGGAACAGTGCGGCAACACACACGGCACACGCGACGCCGGTCAGAATCTCGTGCACGTGGCGACGGGCCCGGCTTCGCATCTGCTGGATCGTGTTGGGCCGAATCTCGCCCCGCACGGACCGCTCGATGAGGGCATCCGCATCCGGGTCCGAGACGCCCAGCAGGAGTGCGATGCGATGGCGGTCGGCGGATTGCGCCCACGAGGCGGCAAGCCGGCTCCGCAGACGCTCACTCACCAGCCGCCGAATGCGATCCAGATCGTGGGCGACCTGCTCGGCCACCTCGACCCGCTCGCCCTGAGACTCCGCGCACGCCAATCGCTCGACGCGGTCGGAAATGGGCTGGTCGGCTTCGCAACGGCAGCGCGACGCGTGCCTCCAGTAACGCCGACACAGCGCGAGGTAGCTCCACCGCGCCAGCAGCGCCGCGGAGGACTCGATGCGACGTATGGCCAGGTCCGGCCCGGGGTCGTCGTGAAACGCAGGCCACGCGCTCTCCCGAAGCATCCTCCAGACCTTGTCGTCCACCCACGCCATCATGTCGAACTCATCCATGCCCCCGTCGGTCATGAAGTGCGAGGTGGACCGGCAGGCGCGTTCGATCACGGGCCGCGCCCCCCGGTTGTAGCCGAGCCAGAATCGATCGTGCTCGTGCGCTTTCATGTCGCGGCCTCCCCGCCCGGGACGCTCGTCTGGGCACGATGCCAGGCGTCCAGAAGCCGTCGAAGCGAGGGAAGCTCATCGGCCAGCCGGGAGAGCCGCGTCTCGAATCTGAGATAGGCGTCCAGCTCCGTGCCGGGCTGTAACTGGTCGGTGAAGTCCAGCAACCTGGCGAAGATCGCGTCCGCCTCGTCCGGAAAACCGGCCAGGCAGAGCGCCTGCGCGCCGGTGATCAGAATGGGCGTGCGCCCCGGCGCCACACGCTGCGCCTCGAGGAACCACGCGACCGCCTCGTCGTAGCGGTGCAACTGAATGCAACGCTCGGCCAGGTTTCCCAGGCTGATCTCGAGGCGGCGGGGGTTGTCGGCGTGCTCGAGCGCGATGAGTTCCGTATCGATCGCCTGGTCGAGCCGA
>JADFGU010000198.1:1955-4716 GCA_022567535.1 Planctomycetota bacterium
GAGTGCGGATCGTCGCGCGCCACGCGCGCTGCGCGCGAATGTCGACAAAGAACTGGGTTGTGCCGGAGTGCGACTGACACACGTCGAACACCGCGCGCGCCGTCGCGGGCGCGCAATCGTGCGGAATCCGCACCGTGATTTCGGTGCACAACTCCTGGATCGCCTGGTCGAGCCGACCCGCGGCGCTGAGCGCCAGAGCCCGCTGGTTGGGAATGGCCCATGCAGGATTGGGGTGTTCGTCGGCACTGGACCCCTCATACCGCTCGAGCAGCTCGAAGAGGTCGCGCTCGATCTCGGCCGCGATGCCGGATTGCTCAAGCCGCGCCTCGTGCAGCGCGTTGCACAGATCCATGATCGCGGCTTCGAGCGGGGACAGCTCGGCGGGGTTCGCGGCGGTGACGACCGTGGAATCAAGGCCGGCTGTATCGGGCGGGGATGTGTCGAGGCAGGTCATGTGCGGCTCCGTGGTGCACGCCGCGGGGCGCGTCCATATTCAATACCGCCGATCCGGCGAAACTATGACACCCGATGCGCGGGATTCGGGCGAATTGTTCCACTTTGTCGGTGAAGCAGACTTTGGCGTCAGGGAGTGCGGGGAGAGAGCGGCTGAGACCAACGGAGCCATCGCCGATGCGACCACTCGCGCGTCGCGGGCAACGCATGGCGGCACAGCAACGGAGGTTCATGATGCACAGAAAGCAAAGATTGGTTCCTGGGTTGGGCGCGGCGATCGTCGCCGTGGGCCTGGCGACCGCGCCGGCCCCGGCCGGTCATACCGGCGCGTCCACGAGCACGGTATTGACGGGAAGCGCGCATCCGGACGTCATTGGATGCCTGACCATCGGGAGCGGCCAGTATGACGTGTACGACTCCGGCAATTGCTGCGATGCCATTGCCGACGCGTTCGGGCGCGCCGGCTACTCGGCACATCGTCGCGGGTCGAGCGTGTACGTGCGGATCGGTCGGCACGCACCGACGGTGCGCTGGACAGGGACGAAACACCGCGTGTCTGTCTCCCGACGCGGCAACTACCTCGTGCTCAGGCCGTTCCGCGTTCATGCGCCGCGGATCCGACGGCTGCCGTACTATGGCAGGCATCCGTCCTGGCGCTACCGCCGGCCCATCGGGTGCTCCAGAGTGCGGGTCTTCCGGTCACTGCGCAGCCGGTATCGGTGAACGCGATCGCTTCGACCGTACGGTCCGGGTGAGCGGGTGGAACGCGGCGGTTCCGCCCGCGCGCCCGGGCGCGGATTCTCACCCCGATCCGGCGCCTGGTTTCGTATCGTCGGCGGCTGGTCCGGCCAGTGCGGCGGAGACCTTGGCGTAGCCCGCCGCGACGACGAGCATGAGCAGCCCGGGCCCGATGAAACTCGCCACCCGCCACAGGCCCTCGGTGTCGGCGAGATCGAACAGCATCGCCTTGCCGATGGCGATGCCGATGAGCGCCAGGCCGGCGTACCGGGCCGCGGGCACAGTGCGCCAGAACCCTGCGACGATGAGCACGCTCCCGAAAATCGCCCACCAGATCGTGAGTGTGGCACGCTGCGACGTTGGATCATCGGAGACCATGCGTGCGATGCGGCTGGCCTCGAAGCTTGTCGAAACGAGAACGAGCGCCGCGGCGATGGCGTATGCGATCTGCCGCACGCGCACCAGTGCGCCACGATCCAGTTCCTCGCGACGCGAGAGCGGGACGATGATGACGGGAAACGACACGGCGACGGCCAGTGAAATCAGCAGACCCGGGTGCAGGAGCGCGGGCAGTTCCTCATGCCCCCATCCGCCGACGACGTAGCCGTTCGTCCAGATAACGAGACACGCGAGCACGCCGGCGGGCGCATAGACATCGAGCATCAGGTGGCGCCATCGTGGCGACGCAAGCGCGATCGCGTGCGAGAGAAGAAGCCAGACCACACAGACGGCGCCCGGATCGGCCCGCTCGTCAAGCCAGCCGCCGAAGATCAGCACGATCGGGATACCCGCACTGACCGCCGGCACAACGGCACGCCAACGCGGACCGATGCCGCCCGTCATCCAACCACCGACACTCCAGGTTCCAGCCGCAAGCAGCATGAGCAGGCTCCACCACGAGAGATACAGCCCGACGGCCGAGACCGACTGCTTGTGGCGCTGGGCGTACTCGGGCATGGCGATCCAGAGCGTTGCCGCGGTGAGCCAGGCGATGGCGTACCCCGCCAGACCACGCGCCGACAGCGTTCGTGCTGCGGCGAGCATGGCGAGACAGAAGACCAGCGCGGCGACCGACTCGGCGAAGGTGTTGGCGCTCTCGTGCAGAACTCCCAGGAACAGGAGCGTCAGACCCGCGCCGATCTCGGCGCTGCGAAGCCCGCGCCAGAAGCCCTCCGCCGGGCGGATGGTCCACGCCGTGACAAGCCACGCGGTGCCGGCAAGCATCATGAAGAGCATCCAGAGGCTGAGCACGAAACCGGCGAAGTGCGCGGCGGGGGCCGATGCGCCGCTGAGGAACGACTCGTACACAAGCAAACGCACCGCGGCGATGGTGAGAGAGATCAGGCCATAGATGTGCAGAGCTCGTGAGGGGAGCCAGCGTCCGGCGAGCGTGGAGGCCACGCCCATCGCCAGCCACATAGCGACCTCCGCCCGGCCGGAGAGCCCGAGCGCGGGCTCAGCGCCTACCGTGACACGGTGGTCACGCTTCGCGACATCCGCGCGCAGACTGCGCTCAGCGCCGATGCGGCGGGGACGTTCCAGAGCGGGGTCGAGCCGATCTACACCGAGT
>JADFGU010000199.1 GCA_022567535.1 Planctomycetota bacterium
GCGGATCTTCCCGCCGCAGCCTCGGAACTTGCGAACCAGCGCCTTGGCGATCGTGCGAACACCGCCGCGCGGTCCAGCCACGCCGCCGTCGGCTCCGCCTCGCGGAACCTCCGAAGCTCCGCTCGGTACTGGGCGTACTGCTCCGCGTCGAGCCGCTGCCCGCGCTTGAAGATGACCTCGCTGGCGGGCGTTGTGGTGAACATGATGGTCACGGCGTCGGCCGCCTGGTCCTGGCGCTCGCGCGTCGCGCTGGCGTCAAACCTGTACGTCGGGGTTGGCTCGTACGCCAGCCGATCCACCACGACATCACGCAGCGATCCGGCGGGGATCAAAGCCGCCCGGCACATGTTGTAGAGCTTGTCGCGAAGCGCCGTTGCGTCCTCGACGTTGATCTCCTCGCCCTTGGCGCGATTGATTGCCTCGCCGTCGAGCATGAGCTTCACGCCGGAGTAGACGGCCTGGTTCGCGTCGCGCCACTCGGCGCCGCTGAGCATTGGCGTGCGGGAGAGGCGCTCCATAAACCGGTCGATCCGTTCGGTCCACGCCGCCGAAGGCTCGCCGTCCTCGACCTGGGTCTTGAGTGCCGTGAGCTTGTCGTCCGTCAGCGCGAACTTCAGCCGCACGTCGTCGGACAGCTCTTCAAGCGAACTGACGTCCGCGAGGGTCTTGGGGAGGTTGATCAGTTCAGCCTTGAACTGTGCGAGGGCCGCGTCGCTGGCGGCCTTGTAGACTCTGGGCGTGCTGTTGCGTGCCTGCTGCCGGGCGTTCTCTGTGCTTCTCAGGTCCGGGAGCTCGAACTCGAGCCGCGCCAGCTTGGTGCGGTCCATGACGCGGCCGACCGCGACCAGCGGCTGCTCGCGCGTCCACCACGACACGGATCCGACCGCCAGCACGAACACAAGCGATGTCACGCACGCCCACCCGAAGTTGGGCGACCGCAGCGCCCGGTGCCACAGCTGGATCGCGGCGGGCTGCCGTTTTCGACCGGTGCGGCGACGCGATCGACCGGCGGCGCGGCTGATCGGTGCACGCCCCGTGCTTTTTCCGTTCTCCTTCGGCATCGTGGCATCTCCGCCCGTGTGCTGATCGCGCCGTCAGCCGGGCTGGCCCGGTCCATCCTCTGTATCGGTCAGCTGGCCGGGCTGCTCTCCTCCGTACGCCTCGACGATCCGCTGCACCAGCTGGTGTCGAACCACGTCGCGCTCGGTGAGCTGCACGAACGCCACCCCTGGGATCCGCCGAAACCGCCGAGCCGCGCCCACCAGCCCGCTCTCACGCGGGTCGGGAAGATCGATCTGCGTGATATCCCCGGTCACGATGGTCTTGGACCCGTGCCCCATCCTCGTCAGGAACATCTTCATCTGCCCGCGGGTGGTGTTCTGAGCCTCGTCCAGGATGATGACCGAATTGTTGAGGGTCCGCCCGCGCATGAACGCCAGCGGCGCCACCTCCACCACGTCGCTCTCCATAAACCGCTTGATCGTGGGGAAGTCCATCATGTCGTGCAGCGCGTCGAACAGCGGGCGAAGGTACGGGTTCACCTTCTGCTGGATGTCTCCGGGCAGGAACCCGAGCTTCTCGCCAGCCTCCACCGCCGGCCGGACCAGGATCAGCTTGCGCACGCGGTCGGTTCGCAGCAGGTGCATGGCCGCCGCCACCGCGAGGTATGTCTTGCCCGTGCCCGCGGGCCCGACGGCGAAGACCAGATCGTGGCGGCGGATGGCCTCGAGGTACGCCGCCTGGTTCTCGCCCTTGGGCCGGATCGTCCGCCCGCCCGAGAGAACCTGGAACTGCTCGGTCCAGCCGGCGTCGGGCGTGGAGCGTGCCCGGCCGGCCTCGTCGGAGATCACGTCCAGCACCTGCTCGCGGGTCAGGCCGCCCCGATCGGCCGACCGGACGAGTTGATCGAGCACTTTCCGGGCTGCGAAGACCGAATCCCGGTCGCCGCTCAGCTTGACCTGCCCGTCGCGCGCGGACACAGTGATCCCGAACGCCTCGCGGATCATTTTGAGGTTCCGTTCCGATGCACCCAGAACCGCCACTCGCTCGGACCCCGACGGCACTTCAACCATGACTTCCACGAACCTGCGCCTCCGGACCGCTCTGACGGTCGCTGCCCCTCGTCTCGCGTCAGCGAGCGTGCATCGTACGCCGATACCGGCCGATTCTCACGCGGACGGGCCGATTTCAGGCACGTCGGCGGGAGACTGCGGGCGACAAATGATCGGCATATGGTTGGGATTGGTCGTCGCTCTGCTGGTGGGGTGCGCCCTGGGCACCCCCCCGGATGCGCCCCCCGAGCCGCACTCCCGCTCGTGGGTGCGCGGCGACTTTGACGACGCCACCGCTGCCGTATTCGCGGCTGCCACCTGGACCGAGATGGCCCTGGGCCGAAATGGGCCCAGCCACATCGAGACCCTTCCCGACGGATCGACACGGGCGGTCTACACGCTCTTGACCATCCGCGACGAGCGGGTCTATTTCGAGGTCCGCCAGTCCCCGGACGCGCAGCCGGGGCGTTACGAGGTCATCTGCCGGGTCGGCCGATTCTCGAATCCTGCTCTGGAGCGGGATTTCGTGCGTGCGTTCGAGACTCGGCTGGAGCAGCTTCGGGGCATCGGGGCCACCCCGATCAGAAAGTAGCCTGTAAATTCGCATTATGATCGGTGCGGCGTGCCTGGGGTATTTGGCGGATGCGCAAGATGGTGTCGTGCTGCTCGCGGACGGGCGGCCGGAGCCTGTGAACGCCGTGTGGAGAGTATGTGGATAATCGGCGGATTCGTAGGTTACTGCTTGAATAGCCCGGACTTGCGCGGGGCGTCGAACCGGGTTCGCAGCGTGGTTCTGGTCGGCGCTGGAGCGCGTGAAACAACCGCTTTCGGAAACCGAAAACCGTGGCTGAAGTGAAAATCCGCATGTTGTCCGCAAAACTTGCTGAGGGCGGATGTTCTTGGTCGAAAACGGGGCAACGTGTTTGCGAACGCTAATCATCCCGTCTATACTCCGGCCCGATTGGCAAGGCCCACCGGGAACTGCGGGCCAGAGGATATGTGGAGGGGCGGATTCTCGCCCGGATCTGACACCAGGGAATCACACCGCACAACAGAATCGTCCAGTCCGACCTGTCTTTGGATGAGTGCCACCGGGGCGCATCGGGCATCGGGCTCACACCGAAAGTCGGGACGTAACGCACACCCCGAGCGTCCCCGGTTCACCTAGAAGGAGTCTCAGAAAATGAGTCGAAACAAAACGATCTGCCTGATCGCGGGCGCAGCGGTTGGCTTTGCCACAGCCGCCTCGGCCCAGGTCAGCCGTGATGAAGGCAACGCGCAGGCGGCCGAATTCGCGGCTTACAACACGTCGCTGGCAAGCGCGCTGCAGGCCGGCGCCGGTCCCACCGTGTACGGCTTCACCAAGTTCCGTTATGTGATCAACACGCGCGACGAGACCGTTCCCGTGGGCCAGGAGGACACCGCGGTCGGGTTCATGAACGCCCAGACCCGTATCGGATTCAAGGGCGACGTCGACGGGTTCTCGTACAAGATCGACGGCGACTTCGACCCGGACGGCGAGTTCGAGCTGAACTATGCGGCCATCACACACGCGTACGACAACGGGTGGTCGGTCACCGCGGGTCAGACCAAGGCCCCGTTCCTCCGTGAGGAGCTGATCGACGATACCGGGCTGCTGGATATGTCCCGCTCGATCGTCAACACGGTGTTTACCACCGGGTACACCCAGGGCGTTTTCGGCACGTACGAGACGGAGGATTGGCGTGCCACCGGCGCGTTCACCGACGGTGCCAGAGCGAAGAACACTGACTTCACATCGGGCGCCGAGTCGGACTACGCCGCCACCGTTCGCTTCGAGTACAAGATTCAGGGCAACGACTGGGATGCCTTCAACGACTTCACGTCGTTCAAGGGCAGCGACACCGCGTACATGGCCGGCGCCGCGATTCACTACCAGACCGGCGGCAGCACTTTCGCCTCGGGCAGCGGGGCCACCGCTGATGTCGATATTCTCGGGTTGACGGCTGACTTCACGGCGGAGGGCAACGGCTGGAACGCCTTCGCCGCGTTCGTCACGATCAACACGGATCCGGCGGTCGGTGCCGACACCGATGATTTCGGCGTCGTGGTGCAGGGCGGCTGGTTCGCCGACGACGCGTGGGAGCTGTTCGGGCGCTACGCCTGGACCAGCCCCGATGATGCCGCGCTGGATGACTTCAGCGCGATCACCGTCGGGGTGAACCACTACTTCGTGGATAACAGCCACGCCGCCGTCTTCACCGCAGACCTCGTCTTCTTCCTCGACGAGGAGGCCACGAGCATAGTTCCGGCCAACACCGAGAACGCACTGCTCGCCTCGGGCGAGGACAGCCAGTTCGCGCTCCGCGCTCAGCTTCAGCTGGTCTTCTGAGCCGGCGATCAGAATCGGTTGACACCACTCGACCGGCCGACCCCGATGGGTCGGCCGGTTTTTTTCTGCGCCGATCCACCTCTCGGACGAGGCACGACCGGAAGGGAGTGCTCAGGATCCCAACGAGGCACGACCGGAAGGGAGTGCTCCGGATGTTACCATCGCAAGAGGGGTCGTCGAACCACCGCTCCCTCCCGGTCGCGGCTCGTTGCCGGGGTGCGCGAACCCGCTCACTTCCGAACGAGGCACGACCGGAAGGGAGTGCTCCGG
>JADFGU010000200.1 GCA_022567535.1 Planctomycetota bacterium
CACGGTCCAAATTCTCATCGGATTGCTGGACGCCAGCGCCGGGCAGGTGGAGATTTTGGGAAAGAAACTGAACGGTGAGATGGAATCGGTCAAGAGCTTGGTGGGCGTCGTACTGGATGAATCGGTTTTGTTCGACCGTCTGCGCGGCCCTGAATTCCTGGAATTCGTCGGGCGGGTCTATGGTCTGGACCGCGCCGTGGCGCGGCGGCGCGCGGTCGAGTTGATGGGCCTGTTCGAACTCGATTCCAAAGTCTCGTCGCTGATCGCTGCTTATTCCAAGGGCATGCGCAAACGGCTCGCTCTGGCCGCTGCGCTGATTCACCGCCCCCAGCTCTTCTTGCTCGACGAACCTTTCGAGGGCGTGGATCCCCTCGGCGCCCGCCTGATGAAAGAGATCCTCGTGCAGCAGATTCAGCAAGGCGCCACGGTGTTCCTGACTTCTCACGTGCTTGAGGTTGTCGAACGGCTTTGCGACCGCATTGCCATCATCGACCACGGACGGATTGTCGCCGAAGGCTCGATCGGCGAACTGCGCGCGGGGGAAGAGAGCCTGGAAGACATTTTCATTCGCGCCACCGGCGGAGAGAAGCCGGTTCAGCAACTCGACTGGCTCTAGCTAGCAGGTGGTGGCTGCTAACCCATGGCGGGAGTCCGGCCCGGCGCCCGGCGCCGATTGGCGGCCGAGGGCCAGGCGGAAGAGGAGGAGCATGCGATTCGCCCAACAGATGAGCGCGCTTGCCGGCGTTCAGTTGCGAACGCTTTGGCACTCCTTGCGGGTGAGCGAGGGCCGCGGAGGCACATTTGTCTCCCTGGCGCTGGCGCTGCTCTGGTACGGATGCTGGCTTGTCGCCGCCGCCGGGCTGGCGATTCTTCCTCACTTCATCGGCAGCGAGGACATCATCGACCTTCTGCCGGGGTTTCTTCTCTTTATGATGGGCTATTGGCAGCTCAGCCCGGTTCTGACGATGTCACTGGGCGTGTCCCTGGAGTACCGCAAGCTCCGCGTCTATCCGATCTCGGTGTCAACGCTGTTCTTGGTGGAATGCGTGCTTCGGCTGGGCACGGGCTCGGAAGTACTCACGATCCTCGCTGGGTTGTGGCTCGGTCTGGTGACGGCGAGTCCGCTTTCGCCGTTCGATCTGACGCTGGGATTCGGGCTCTTCGTTCTGTGCAATGTTTTCCTCTCGGCCGGTATTCGCAATTTCATCGAGAGGGCTTTTCGGCATCGGCGGGTGCGGGATGAGCGGGCTGGCCCGGATGCTGGCGGCGGCCGGGGCCCGGGTGGCCGGGGCCGATTCGACACTCACCGCTGTCACCACAGCCCTGGTCATCGAGGGCATCGACGTTCACGACGACGCAGGGCCGCTGCCCGAGGCGTGCGACGTGGTCGTGGCGTCGGCGGCGATCAAGCCGGACCATCCGCAGATGATCGAGGCCCAGCGGCGTGGAATCGAGACTTTGAGCTACGCCGAGGCCCTGGGCCGATGCATGGCCGGGCGGACCGGCGTGGCGCTGGCGGGCACGCACGGCAAGAGCACGACGACAGCGATGCTGGGCACAGCCCTGGTCGACGCCGGGCTCGATCCGTCGGTCATCGTCGGCGCCCGGTGCGCCCAACTCGCCGGGGGAGCGCTGGGGGAACCCGAGGCCAACCGCTCGGCGACGGGTTTTCGCCTGGGGTCAGCCGAGATCCCGGCCGGGCAGCTCGCCGGTGAGCCGGGGCTGCTCTTGTGCGAGGCGTGCGAGTACAACCGCTCGTTTCACAACCTCCGGCCGCGGATTGCGTCGATCAGTGCTGTCGAGGCGGACCACCTGGACATCTACGGCTCGCTGGACGCGGTGGTGGAGGCGTTCCACGAATTCGCGCAATTGCTGCCTGACGCTGAGGTGGGGGGGGCGGGCGGGCGGCTGCTCATCGCGCACGAGGGCGGCCACCGGCGCGAGGTGGCCGCGGGCGTCCGGTGCGCGGTCGAGACGATCGGCTTCTCGCCCGGCGCGGATTTCTCGGTCATCTACGACCCGGGCGATCGCCGCGTCACGCTCATGCACGAACGCCGGACCGTCGCCCAGTGGACGATGCGCATGCCCGGCGACCACAACGCCATGAACGCGGCCACGGCGTGCGCGCTGGCGATCATGCTCGGGGCCGACCCGGACATCATCGCCCAGTCGCTCGGGGCGTTCGAGGGCGTCGAGCGCCGCACGGAGTTCCTGGGCGAGCGGGTGCTGGCGGGCGGCGGCGTGGTCCGCGTGTGGGACGACTACGGCCATCACCCGACCGAGATCGACAAGACGCTCCGGGCGCTGCGCGAGTTCGAGAATCCCGAGCGGCATCACGGTCGGCTGATCTGCGTCTTTCAGCCGCACCAGCACTCGCGCACACGCTTCCTGCTCGACGAGTTCGCGTCTTCGTTCGAGCACGCCGACATCGTGATCGTGCCGCACATCTACTTCGTCCGCGACAGCCAGGCGGAGAAGCACAAGGTGTCGTCCAGCGACCTGGTGGATCGGCTTCGGACGCGCGGCGTGCGGGCCATGCACCTGTACCCGTTCGACGCGATCGTCGAGCAGCTGGAAAACGTCTGCCGCGCCGGTGATGTGCTCGTGGTGATGGGTGCCGGTCCCGTCTGGGAGGTCGCGCACAAGTACATGGCCGGCGGGATGGACGCCGGCTCGGTCCGCACACGGGAGGTCAGCCATGTCGCCGGTCGCGTCTGAGACCAGCCTGACCATCATCGAGCACGCGCCGATCGCGACGTGGTTCGGCGTCGGCGGTGGCGCGCGGCGACTGGCTACGCCCGGGACCGTCGTGCAGGTGCGCGAGTGCATCGAACTCGACCCGTCGCTGCGCGTGCTCGGCGACGGCGCCAACCTGCTGATCGATGACCAGGGCGTAACCGAGCTTGTGCTCGATACCGGCGAACTCAACGCGGTCCGGTGGGACGAACGCGCCGGCGCCGTGTGCGCGCAGGCCGGTGCGAGCCTGCCCGCGCTCATCATCGAGGCGGTGCGGCGCGGGCTGGGCGGCGTCGAGGGGCTCGCGGGCATCCCCGCCTCGGTGGGGGGTGCGGCGATCATGAACGCCGGCGGCGCCTTCGGTGAGTTTGCGGACACAGTCGCACGCGTCCACGCGATTGATCGCGACGGGCGAGACGTTGTGCTCGGGCGCGGCGAGATCGACTTCGGCTACCGGCACAGCGGGCTCAATCACCTGATTGTCACCTCGGTCGAACTGCACCTCGTGCCGGAAGATCCATTCGTGCTGCGGGAACGGCTCAAGGAGACGATGGCGTACAAGAAGCGCACGCAGCCCATGGCCGCCGATTCCGCCGGGTGCGTCTTCAAGAACCCCACGCTGCATCAACCGATCGAGAGCGTCGGCGACACGGGCGAACGCGTCTCGGCCGGGCTGCTCATCGACCGGGCGGGGTGTCGCGGCCTGCATGTCGGCGGCGCCGAGGTCAGCCATCAGCACGCGAATTTTATCATCACGCACGAGCACGCACGCGCCCGCGACGTGATCGAACTCATGGACATGGTCGCGCGACGGGTGCTGGACGCGTTCGGCGTCACGCTCACGCCCGAGGTCGTTCTCTGGAGGAGGCAGCAATGACACAGGTATTGGTGCTCGGCGGCGGGCCGGATTCGGAACGCGAAGTCAGCCTCAACAGCGCGCGAGAGATCGCCCAGGCGCTGCGGCGCAACCCGGCGCTGGTGGTCGTCGAGCAGACCATCGGGCGCATCACGCTTGACGAGCTCAAAGACATGCCCGGCGACGTGGTCTTCCCCGCGCTGCACGGCGCGTTCGGCGAGGGCGGGCCGCTCCAGGACCTGCTCGAAGCGGACGGCCGACCCTACGTCGGGTGCGGGCCGACCGCGGCCCGGCTGGCGATGGACAAGCTGGCGACCAAGCTGGTCGCATCGCGGCTGGGCATCAACACGCCCCACGCCTGCGTCCTGAACCCCGGCGACACCCGCTGCCCGATGCGCCTGCCGGTCGTCGTCAAGCCGATCCACGAGGGATCGAGCGTGGGGCTGCACGTCTGCCTCGACCAGCGCGACTGGGCCGAGGCGCACCGGGCGGTCATGGCAGACCGCACCCGAAACCCGCATCGCTCGTACATGGTCGAGCGCCTGATCGCCGGGCGCGAGCTGACCGTGGGGCTCCTGGATCGTTCGGCCCTGCCGATCATCCACATCGCGCCTCGGGACGGGATCTACGATTACGAGGCCAAGTACACCCGCGACGACACCCGGTATATCCTCGAGCCGGAGTTGCCGCCGGGCGCGGACACGGCGCTGGCCGAGCACTCGGTGCGGCTGGCGGATGCGATCGGTGTGCGGCACCTGGCGCGCGTCGATTTCATGCTCGACGGCTCGGACATGCCGTGGCTGATCGAGTTGAACACCATGCCCGGCTTCACGACGCACTCTCTGGTCCCGATGGCTGCCCGACGACACGGGTTCGAGATGGATCGCCTGTGCTCGTGGCTGGTCGAGCTGGCGGTCCGCGACAAACGAGTCGCGGCCTGACGCGCACGGATCCGCACGATGGCACAGCGAAAGAGCACGTCCAGACCGAAGCGAGACCCCGGGCGAGGCCCGGCAGTCCTGACGACCGCGCGGGTCGTGGCGTCGGTCGCGATCCTCGCGCTCATCGCAGCCGGGGCTGTGCT
>JADFGU010000201.1 GCA_022567535.1 Planctomycetota bacterium
GTTCCTCGATGATGGTGAACTGGTCGGGTTCGGCTCGAACGATCAGCCGGTCCAGCTCGTCCAGCGCCTCGAACCTCGGCGCGATGTACGCCGAGCCGTCCGACGGCTCGAGCAGCGGGCGCGACAGCCGCGTCAGACTCGGCACGATCGAACTGGGCAAGGTATGGGACAGGACGTAATGGCGTGCCTCGGTGTCGATCTCGACGCCGGCTTCAACCGTGCGCAGCAACGACTCGAACGCGGTCAGGCCCTGCCGGGATCCGATCAACTGGATCTCGCCGGTCTGGTCGTCGAGCGAGATGGTCAGGGAGTGTTTCTCGGCCTGACCGGTTTCCGTGAAGAGACTCTCGGCCCGCGCCAGCACCCGGGCGGGGTCTCCCTTGGTCACGCGGACAAGGCGGAACTCCTTATCAAAATCGGGCGCGAGGTCTATCCCCGCGACGAGCGTCTCGAAGCTCTCCACATCCGTCGATGGGCCGGACACGATCAACGATCGACCGTCCGGCGATGGTGTGAAACGCAGCACCGTCTGCTGCCGCGCCGTGAGCAATCGCTTGACGATCTGCTCGGCCTGCTGCGGCGTGACGTGCTGCAGGCGGACCAGCTTGTACGTGCGATTGCCATAGGTGCTGGGCGTCCCACCCTGCGGGCGCAGCGCGGGCGTCGAGTCCGGGTCGATCTCGCTCAGCAGCGACATCGCGTGCAGCATCTCGCCCGGAGCCGCGACGACGGTAATCTTGCCCACCTCCGGCAACGGCAGAATCGTCGGCTTGCGATCATCCGGCACCGCGCGGAACAGATCGTCCAGGCTCTTGCCCGCCTGCGCCGGTGTGATCGACTCGAGCAGGAATGTGCGGATCTCCCGCTCCCCGCCGGGCCCGCCCGGAACGTCGAGCAGCTCGATCAGCTCCGTGACGACCTGGATCCTGGCCATCGGCCCGACCAGCAGGATGGAGTTCGTGCGTTCATCGGCCCAGAAGTTGAGCCCGTCGACGTTGCCGTCCTTGACCTGCGTGGTAACGTTGCCCTTCTGGTCGATGATCGTCTCGATCGTCTTGACCTTGACCAACTCCTTCAGCGCTGTGTACACGTCCTGCGCCTTGGAGTACTTGAGCGTGTACAGCTCGGTCTTGAAATCCACGAGATCGGCGTCGATCATCGACACGATCTCCCAGATCCTGCGGCATTGATCGGCGGTCTCGGTGACGATCAGGAAGTTCGGCCCGGGCACGTCGATCACGCTCCCGTAATCCGGATCGACCAGCCGTTCGATCTTCTCCCGCGTCGAGGCGGCGGCCGCATTGTTGAGCGGGATGGTGACGGTCACGATCTCGTACCCGGGAATGCCGGGTGGCACGGGCCCGCCGACTGGCTGGCGCGCCTGGCGGGCTTCATCCTTCAGCGTACGGAAGTACAGATAGTTGTCTTCGTGCGCGACATAGACGTTGTGCATTCTCAAGAACTGGTTGAGGATGCCCAGCGCGTCGTCGAACGTGTACGCGCTGCCGCTGATGAAGGTCATCGTGCTCGACGGGGCCTCGGCCTCGCGGATCATGGGCAAGCCGGACTCGCGCGAGAACGCCTCCAGCACCGCAGAATACGGCGCTTCCGTAAAGTTGAATCGAATCAGCTTCTCGGGATCGACGGCCGGTGGGCCCGGGTCCTTAGGCGTGACCGCCACCGGCGCCGTGTCCGCAGCGAGAACGCTCTCTTGCATGATCGCGTACGTCGGTGCGGCCACGACAGCCGTCAAGACCATCGTCATTGCCAATGATGTGTGTTGCGTGCGGTCCATTGCCGGGCTCCCTGACTCCGTAAGGCGCGGCCGGGCCGCGCGATTGATCTAGTGCAGTTCTCTCCATTCGGCCAGCGTCTGCTTCTGCAGCAGCTCGTAGCGCGTGCCTTCAACCTCGAACTGGGCCCGCTCGCCGGCCGCCGAAATCAACTTCGCTCCAAGCACACGGTCGCCGGGCGCGAGCAGCCGGGAACGCCCGGTGCGCGTGTTGACAAGAATGACGCCCAGCGTGTTCGCGCCGTCCCACACGCCGGCCAAGCGCCATTCGTGATAGGGCGGGGGCGGATTGCCGACCGAAGTCTCGGGCGTTGGCGGGGCCACAACGACCGCCTCCGTCGGCTTGGGCTCGCGAAACACGTTCTTGGCCACGATGCCCGCCCAGGCCATCTCCCCGTTGATCGGAAGATCCTCCACCGGCGGAAGTGGCTCGGGATTCTCGCCCGGCAGGAACACCGTCCGCACACCCACGCGCAGCTCGAACGTCTCGGCGTCGGCCGACGGTCGCAGCGAGATCGAGTCCACACGGTGCGCCCACGACTGCGCCTGGATGGTCGCCACCGTGCGCAGCACGTCCTCGAGCGTGCCCACGCCGCGAACCTGCCCCTCCATCACCGCGAAATCCGGTTCGGCGCGGAAGAGGTCCCGCCATGACTTCGTCGCTCTTCGGGCGGCCGGATTGGCTGGGAGCCTCGGATTCCCGCTGCTCACCTTGATCTGTTCCTCGATCAGCCCACTCGTCCTGGCGATTTCGGTCAGCCGCGTTCGGAACTCGTGCTGCACTTCGTCCACCTGGCCGCCGAGTGTGGTTGCGATGAATTCGCTGCGCCTGCCGGCGAGTTCGTCCCTTGCGGCCGCGTCACCGGCATACCGATTCAACTCCTCCTGCTGCCTGGTAATCTTCGTGTTGAGCGCATCGCGAGGCGAGGCGTACAGCACGCTGTACGCGCGTTGGATTGTGATCACGGCCAGCAGCGCGCCGACGCTCATCGCGATGTGCTTGCCGGCGAACTTCATCCCTCGCCCTCCGGTCCAGCGTCGGGATCATCCGCGGGAACCACAGCGTCGGCCGGTGAACCAAGCGAGGTGTGCAACAGAAGCTGGAATGAATCCGCCACGTCGGCCCCGCGCGTGTCGACCCGATACACGTTTGACCCGAGCAGCCGCTCGCGGAACTGGTCGGCGATGTCGCGGCTGACGGCGGGCCCGCCCAGCGAGATCTCGACGCTCTGGCTGGACGACCACCGGCCGCTGGTTATATCGCGCACACCGCGCGGCAAGGTGAACACCACCTCTGCGTCCATCACCCCGCCGAAGCCGTCCAACCGCGCTTCCCGCGTGCTGGGCAGGTGATCGCTCAACCACGCGAGGTGGGCGACCCAGTCAACGCTCGGCTGGATCCAGTGCTCGAGATGGCTCAGCCGCGCCGACTCGACGACAAACTTCGCGTGGCTCACGCGCGCCCGGCCGAGAGTATCTTCCAGATTCTGCTGCCGATCCTCGAGATCTCCGAGGCGCAGCCAGCCGAATGCGCCGAAAGACCCGAACACAAGCACCGCCGCGAGCATCCCCAGCAGCGCACGCTGCCGGCGTGTCGCCGCCCGGTCCGGCGCGTGGCGTGGATGCAGGAAGTCCAGTGTGGTTTCGGTGAAGACCGACTCGGCCATGAGGCCGATCAACGGCAGCGCCACACTGCGCTCCCAGTCGGTCATCTCCGGGGGAAACTCGATCGCCGCCGACAGCCGCAGACGCTCGTACGGCATCTCGAGCTCCGCGGCGCAGACCCGCCCGATGTCGTGCGCGACCGGGCCATGCCCCAGCACCGACACCGCGTGCACCTCGGATGAATCCGGGTTGGCGCGATAGGCCATCCACGTCCGCTTCGCCTCGACCGCGACCTGCTCGGCATAGTCGGCGAGCATGTCCGCGTCGTCGGGAAGTGGCAGATCGACTGCGCGTGCGAAGAGCAGGCGACCGTTCTCGACGATGACGCACTCGGTCGAGGCCGCCCCGGGCGCGACCCCTAGGATGGGCCCGTCATGGGCGATGGAGGTTTCGGCGAAGACCGCCGCGGCACCGGACGCCCGCAGGCCGATGCGGCTGACGCCGAGCCCGCCACGCTTGGCAGTCTCCCGGATCCAGTTCAGCCGATCTCCCGGCAGCGCGCCGGCGAGCACGCGCACGACACGCCCCTGCTGCTCGTCCGCACCGGGCGCGGTGGGCGAAACGCTCTGGGGCAACTGGACGAAGTCCACCGCCGTGCCTTCCATCGGCACCGGGATCTGGCGCGAGATCTGCAGCCGAACCATCGAGACCAGATCCTCGTCTCGCCACTGCTCGTCGACGGTCAGAATGAATCTCTTGAGGACGACCTCCGCCCGCTGGACGACGATCACAGCCCCGCTCCTGGGCAGACCCGATCGAGCAAGCTCGCGGGCGACCCAGCCCCCCACCGCTTCAGCGTTCGACGGGTCGATCTCGTCGGGCCGATCCGCGCAGCACCAGGCCCGCACCGCAACCCGATGCCGCTGCACATCCGCGTGGACCGCGCAGATGCGATCGCGGTCGATCTCGAGCGCGAATTGCACCTTTCGACCAATCATCTGCCGACTCCCTGACCTGTGGTCCAGCGACCCAATCTCCGATCGGGTCCGACTTCGGGCACGTCCTGCTCCCGACCTGTCGCATCTTCGTCCTCGTCGGCTGAAACCCCCGGGGCCGCGCCAACGTCTCGTTCCGGCCCAGTGCCCGCGCGCATCGCTCGCTGTCCGACCCCGGAGTCCGACCCGGGACGTGCCCCGCGCTCGATCGAACCGCCGATGGTCAATTCCGCGGGGTCTTGGGCGGGTTCAAGCTCCTCGTCCGGCGTGTCGTCCC
>JADFGU010000013.1:0-10081 GCA_022567535.1 Planctomycetota bacterium
TCACGCCGCCGGTCGAGGGGCGGAGTCGCGGTGGGCCCGGCCCGTCGGGATCAACGGGGCCGACCTCGGCGGGGGGCATGGTGACGGTCTTGATCTCGGTGACCGAGCGATCGATGAGAAGTTCAAGATCGAAGGTGGTTTGGCGCGGCGCGTTGGAGCTGAGCCCGACGAATATGGAGAGCTGGGTGGGATCGTTGAAGTCGCGTCCGGCGCGGAGGCTGGTGATGCCGACGTTTTCGGTGGCGCTGTCGCCGAGTGCCTGGTAGACGACATCGTCGAGCGGGCCGAACTGCGCGTCGGCGGCGTCGGGGAGTTGGCCGTCGGTGTAGATGTGGATCGTGCCGATGCGTTTGCGCGGGCGTTCGTAGGTGGCGATCTGACCGTCGGGCTGTTCCTCGGTGAACAGGTCGCGCGGGGCGTACTCGCCGATGAGCTTGACGGCCGGCACGAGTCTGGAGGGGCGGTCGGTGGAGCGGATCGACTGGATGGCGGCCTTGAGAGCGCGCTTGTCGGCGGAGAAGTGCTGGAGGATGTTGGGCTCGGTGTTGAAGGCGACGACCATGGCCTCGTCGGCGCGTTTGCTGAGCAAGCCGGGCTCCTGGAGCGACTCGATGAGCGCGATGGCTTCGAGCTTGGCGCGTTCGAGGCGCGTGATGGGCCTGCCGGCGTCGTCGGTCTCGTCGAGTGTCTGGCTGCTGGCCGAGTTGTCGATCAGGATGACGTGCTTGCCGCCGGAGACCTGCGTGCCCTGGATCTGCGGCTGTGCGATGGCGAGCAGGGCCGCGGCGAGGACGAGCAGTTGAAGGAACAGGAGGAGGTTTCGGCGGAGCTTCTGGAAGGGGGCGTTGGCCTGGAGGTCTTCGATGGCCTTCTTCCAGAGCAGTGTGGTCGAGATTTCGAGGTCGCGTCGGCGGAGCTTGAGAAAGTAGAGAATGACCAGTGCGGGGATGGCGATCCCCGCGGCGATGCCGCCGAGCACGGGCGTGAGCCAGGTCACCGCAAGAGCCCTTTCTTACGCATGTGGTCGATGATGAGGGTGTCGATCTCGGTCTCGGTGGAGACGGTGAGGAGTGTGATCTCGCGGCGGGCGCAGAACTGGCGGAGCTGATCGGTGTAGGCGGTGAGGTTGGCGTGGTAGCGCTTGAGCAGTGGCGCGGAGATGGTGACCTCGGCCATGTCGCCGTCCTCGATGTCCTTGAGGCGCAGGTCGCCGGTGATGGGCGGCTTGAGCTCCTGCGGGCTGAGGATCTGCATCGCGAAGACGTCGAAGCCGCGGCCGATGAGCAGGCGCAGGCCGTCCTGGTAGCCCTCCTTGATGAAGAAGTCTGAGAGGATGATCATGACGCCCTTGCCGCGGCGGTTGAGTGCGATTCGTTTGCAGGCTTCGCGGAAGTCGAGGCCGCCGTCGGGTGTGAGGGAGCAGAGCCAGCGTGCGAGTTCCTGGGTTCGTCGTCGGCCGCGCAGGTCGCGGACGGCGGAGATGACGCCCTGGTCGCCGATGGCGGTGGCGGAGACGCGGTTGAAGTTGACGAGCCCGATGTAGCCCAGGGCCATGGCGAGCTTCTGCATGTAGAGGAACTTGTTGGGCTCGCCGCAGTCGCCCGAGGCGGAGCAGTCGATGACGAGGATGAGGGAGAGATCCTCTTCTTCGAGAAAGAGTTTGAGGAAGAGGCGGTCGAGCCGGCCGAAGATGTTCCAGTCGATGTGGCGGATGTCGTCGCCGGAGACGTAGGGACGGTGGTCGGCGAACTCGACGCTCTCGCCGCGTTTTTTGGAGCGTCGTTCGCCTCGGAGCTTTCCGGCGAAGATTTTTTTGGAGGTGTAGTCGAGGCGTGAGATGGTGGTGACGAGCTCGGGGTCGAGGAGGTCGTCGATGGTCTCGGGGCGTTTGATGTTCTCTGTACGGAGCATACTTTAACGCGAAGGTCGCGAAGAGCGCGAAGGGGATTGAGCGTTCTTCAACACTCGTTCGTTGAAAACTCTGACGAGGCCTTCTTTCAGTTGTGTCCTGTTGAAGTTGATGAGCAGTCCGAGCGGGAAGCCGCCCGCTCGAAGATAGGAGAGCAGTTGTGCCCGGTGGACCGGAAGAATGGTCTCGATGGACTTGAGTTCGAGGACGATCGAATGTTCTACGAGAATGTCGAGCCGCTGCCCACCCAGAGTCGTGTTCTTGTACGGGATCTTGATCTCGACTTGTTGTTGGACGGACAGGTCGGCCTGCCGGAGTTCGTAGACCAACGCCTGTTGGTAGATGCTTTCGAGCAGGCCCGGCCCGAGGTTCCTGTGCACTTCGATTGCGCAGCCGATGATCTGATGGGAGGTTTGCTCCATTTCGGCGGAGAGTTCTTTCGAGAGTAGCGTTGGGGGATTACTCATAAACTTGTTCACCCTCGCTGGTCCGTCGACTTGCGCTGCTCTCATTCGACTGTTCGAGCACAGCCATCACTTTGCGGCTCACGCTTTGAGCCCAGAACTGCACCGGCATCACCTGTGGGCAGTTAAGGTGTGTGACGATCGGGTTGAGCAGCATGTTGATAACGTGGGTTATTAGCACTCCTGTTTCTCTCTTCGCGATCTTCGCGTTCTTCGCGTTAGGATCCGACCGCGGCGGCGGCGACGGGGTCGGTGGGGGTGAGTTCGAGGATCTGGGTGACGAGCGCGTCGGGGTCGATGCGGTCGGCCTCGGCCTCGAAATTGAGGATGATGCGGTGGCGGAGCGAGAGGAGGGCGCAGTCTGAGATGTCCTTGTAGCTGACGTGGTACCGGCCGTCGATCATGGCCCGGACCTTGCCGCCCAGGAGCAGTGCCTGCGCGGCGCGGGGCGAGGCGCCGACGCGGATGTACTTGTTGGTGGGCCCCCCGCTGCCGCCGGCGGCGAATCGGCCGTCCGGGTGCGTGGCCAGCACCAGGCGCGAGGCGAACTCTTTGACGTGCGGCGCGACGATGACGCCTCGGACGAGATGCTGGGCTTGAAGGATGTCCTTGCCTTCGAGGACTTGCCCTGCGGTGGGCATCTCGGCGCCGGTGGTGCGGTCGAGGATGGTCATGAGATCGTCGAGATTTGAGTACCCGATGTTGATTTTGAATATGAAGCGGTCCATCTGGGCCTCGGGGAGCGGGTACGTGCCCTCCTGCTCGATGGGATTCTGCGTCGCGAGGACGATGAAGGGTTTTTCGAGCTTGTAGGTGGTGCCCGAGACGGTGACGGACTGTTCCTGCATGGCTTCGAGCAGGGCCGATTGGGTCTTGGGCGTTGCACGATTGATCTCGTCGGCGAGGACGATCTGTGCGAAGATGGGGCCGCGCTGGAAGTCGAAGAAGCGGCGGCCGGTGTCCGGGTCTTCCATGACGATGTTGGTGCCGATGACGTCGGCGGGCATGAGGTCCGGGGTGAACTGGATTCGGCTGAAGCGGAGGCTGAGCGTCTGCGCGAGTGTGCGGACGAGCAGGGTTTTGCCGAGCCCGGGCACGCCCTCGAGCAGGACGTTGCCGCCGGCGAAGAGGCTGATGAGCACGGCGTCGATCACTTCGCGATGCCCGACGATGACCTTTGCGATCTCGTCGAAGAGGCTGGTGTAGGTCTTTCGGAAGAGTTCGCACTGCTGTTTGACCTCTTGCGGGGTGTGCAGATCGTCGGCGTGGAAGGTCGCCATGTGGGCTGCTCCTGTTGGTCGGCCTTGGGGTCGGCCTGGGTGAACGCGGCGCGAGCGCGCCGACGGGGATGTACGCGGGCGCCGGGCGGCCGGATCGCCCGCGGGCGGCGTTACTCCTTGAACTCCTCGCGTGCGCGGCGCTTGGCCTTGAGCAGGCGGGACATGCCCTCCTCCTCGGTCTCGGCGTCGGGCTTCTTCTGGGAAGGTTTGGCGGGTTTGGTCGGTTCGGTGTCAAGAATCGAGCCGGAGCGTGCGGCGCGGAGCTGCTCTTCGGTGGCCTCGAACTTAGCGGCGGCGGCTTTTTTGTCGCGTGGTCTGGCGGCGGGCGGCGCGGACTCGTCGTCGGGACTTTCTGCGTGCGCCATGCGCCTGCGTGCCTTGTCGCGTGCTTCGTGCAGAGACTGCATCTGCCGGCCGGTGGTGACGGTGCCGGCCTTGAACAGGCCGACCGCGGCATGGCCGATCGCGACCAGATCGATGCGCACGCGTCTGACGGCGACGTCGAGGAGGAACATGCCGATGCCGGCCAGCGCGATGGCGAGCCAGAGCGACTTGGTGGCGATGGGCATCTCGATGCCGTCGCGCCGCCAGAGGTTGGCGCCCGGATCGCCGGGGACGGCGGGGAGTACGCGGCCGCCGGTGATCTCGGCGACCTGCATGAGCAGTGCGGCGTTGTCGGACAGTGCGCGGAACTCGTCGGCGAAGGGTCGGCTGACGGAGGCCTGTACGTTGCCCTCGATCTGCCCGCCCCTGCCGTCGGGCGCGGCGTAGCGGATGTTCATGAGATATGTTCCGGCGGCGTCGGACTTGAAGCGTGCCTGATAGACGCCGGGTGCGGTCTGTACGAACTCGAAGTCTTCGGCGCCGCCGTCGGGGCGTGCGACGCGGCCGATCATGGAGGCGAAGTTGAGCCGATCGCCGTCCGGGGTGAGGGCTTCGAGGGTGATGCTGGTGACGTCGCCCTGGTTTTCGGTGAGGACGCGGACTTTGGCGTCGCCGCTAGCGCGCATGACCCATCGGACGTGCTGCTCCCAGAAGGCCTGGAACTGAGGCCATTGCGTCCACATGGTGGTCCATCGGGCACCGATGTCGGAGGCGAAGACGAAGGTGCGGCCCATGCCGTACTGCCAGTGTGCGGCGATGGGGTCGTTTTCGATGCCTCGGAGAGTGACGATGGCCAGCCCGCCCTGGCGGTCGGCGGCGACGACGTAGCCGGTCAAGGGCGGGACGGCTGGGATGCCGACCATCGGCTCGGAGACGACGGGCTGCATGACGGGCTGGAAGGGGTCGCCCTCCCAGATGAGCGGGCGGCGGACGGTCTGGGCCTCCTTGAAGAAGATCTCGGGGATGGTCGAGACTTTGGCGTTGGAGACGGCGTAGAAGTTGCCGCCGGTCTGGTCGGCCATGTAGCGGAGTGTGTTGAGATCGCGAGCGGAGTGCGGGTTGACGCCGACGGTCGAGATCGTGATGTTGTTCTTCTTGAACTTCGTGATGAGGTTTCGCGAGAGCGATGGGTCGCCGTCGCTGATGACGATGACGAGCTTCTGCCCGGCGTCGATGTTGGTGAGGCCGGTCAGGGCGAGCTGAAGGGAGGGGTCGAAGTCGATCATGTCGCCGAACACAAGCTTGTTGATCGACTGCCTGATGGCGACCTTGTCGCCCAGCTCGACGAGCGGGTGGACCCACTCGGCGCTGCCGCCGTAGACGCGGGATTCGACTATGCCGGCGTAGTCGAGGCGTGTGAGGGCGTCGACGGCGGCTTCGGCGGTTTTCTTTCCGAAGTAGACGCCCTGAGCCATCTCGATGGAGTGCATGACCATGACCAGGGCGCCGCGCTGCATCTGTTTTTTCTCGGGCGGGTCGAGCCGGATGGGGAGTGCGTCCTCGATGGGGGTGCCCATCCACGAGCCGGCGCCGAGGCTGTCGGGGCCCCCCACCATGATGAGCCCGCCGCCGATGTCGTGGACGTAGCGCCGCATGGCCTCCATCTGCGCCAGCGAGAAGGAGTAGGCGGGGACGTTGTTGAGGATGACGGCGTCGTAGCCGGAGAATTCGGTGAGCGTCTTGGGGCCCTGCTCGGGCGTGCGGAACTCGGTGGCGATGCGTGCGTTGGTGAGCAGTTCGACGAGTTGCTGGGCCTCGGCGCGGTCGGGTGCGAGGATGAGGACCTTGCCCTCGCCGCCGACGAAGGTGACGGCCATGGCGCGGTTGTTGTGCGGGATGGCGTCGGCGTCGGGGTCGTCGGGCTCGAAGCGGGCCTGGAACTGCTGCGGGCCGGCACGCTGCATCGGAACGGGGACGGTGTAGACGTTGGCCCCGCGCTCGACGAGCACGGGCACGCCCATGGAGTTCGAGTCGGGATCGAGGTCGATCGGCTCGCCGTTGCGGGAGAGGTAGATCGTGCCCGGGATGTCGGTGGTGCCGGTGATGCGCACGCGGAGGTTGACGGTCTCGCCCTTGCGGGCGGTGGTGGGGACGATGATGTCCTCGACAATGGCCTCGGAGGCGTAGCGGTAGACGATGGGGAGAACGTCGATGGGAACACCGAGGACTTTGGCGGCCTGGGCGGCTTCGAGCAGGTTGCCGACGGTTTCGCGGCCGTCGCTGATGAGCAGGATGCGGTAGCCGGCGTCGCCGGGGCGTACGGCCAGGGCGAGCTGTATCGCGGCGGCGAGGTTGGTCGCGGAGGTCTCGCCGACATAGAGGCGTTCGATGCCGGAGTTGTGCCTGCCCGGCAGCCGCTGGACGTAGGCGTCCTCGGCGATGGTGATGACGCCGACCTGGTCCTCACCCGTGCGGTATTGCTGGACGACCTCGGCGACGTAGCGGTCGTTGGCGAGCTTTTTGCCGGGTGGGATGGAGTCGCTGACGTCGGCGAGGATGTTGACGGCGATTTTTTCGGCGCGGTCGCGGCTGCGGGGCTCGGCCATCGCCAGGCTGAGCAGCAGCACGACGATCAGGCGAACAAGCAGGGCGGCGCGTCGTGCCCAGGACGAGAGGCCGGCGATGGTCTTCCATCCGATCCAGACGACGAGGGCCCATCCGATGGGGATGAGCCACAGCCACTGGGGCGAGTCGAACTCGATCGGGCCGATCGCGAGCGATGCGGGTGCGAGAAGAGGATTGAATGACTCAAAGATGATCGCCACTCCGGTCATGCGTTATCCGGGCCTCTTGAAGCCGATGACTCTATTGTTGCCCGAATCGAGGACGTAGGCGCGAGTGCCGATGGTGGTGACGGCCCAGGGGGCCCTGAGTTCGCCATGGCCCGAGCCTTCGCGTCCGAGCGTTCCGATCGATCGGCCGGAGGCGAGGTCGACGCGCTGGAGGCGGTGGTTTCCGAACTCTGTGACGAGGGCTGTGCCGTCGTCGAGCAGGTGCAGGCCGAAGGGGTAGTTGAATGCACCAACCTCCGAGCCGTGGGCTCCGAACCACGCGAGGAGCTCTCCGTCGAGCGTGAAGCGTCCGATGCGGTGGTTGCAGGAATCGACCACGACGAGCTGGCGGGCGCGCGTGTCGATAGCGATTGATTGTGGGCGGTTGAACTCGATGCTGGCCGGGTCGGCGCTGGAGCCGGGCGACCCGAAGGCGAAGAGGAAGTTGTAGTCGGGGTCGAACACGGAGATGCGGTCGTTGCCGCCGTACTCCGAGACGTAGATCCGCGTGGGCAGCCCGGTCTGCTGGTCGGTGAGGACGGCGACGTCGGTGGGATAGATGAACTGTCCGGGCTGATCGCCGTAGGAGCCGAACGAGGCGACGAGTTCCTCGCGCTGGCCCGGGGTGGTGGGCGTGCGGTAGACCATGACGCGGTGGTAGTGGGTATCGGCGATGTAGAGGAGTTCGCGGCCGTCGGGGCCGGGCGCAAAGGTCATGCCGGTGGGTTTTCCCAGCTGGTAGTTGGGCATTCGCCATGCGAAGATCGGGTCGCCGGTGTCGGGGTCGAGCGCCTGGACGCGGGCGGTCTTGTCGATGATCCAGATTCGTCCATCCCGGTCGGCGTCCAGGGCGCGCGGGTAGAAGAACTGGCCGGGCCGGTCGCCGGTCTCGCCCCAGACGACCTGGGGGTTGATCGGTCGCGGGGCGACGGAGGCGGGGTCGCACCCGATGAGCACGAATACAGCAGCGATGAGCGGGGCCATCGCGAACGGGATTCTGCGCGCGTCAGGGCGGGCGGGCTGCATATACCCCCTTGTACGGGTTCGGGTGTGGCCGGGTGCCGCTTTATGAGCGTATGGGCTCGGGTCGGCCGAAGCGGAGGCAGGCGGCGATGACGATCGCGGTGGCGACGGCCAGAACGGTCAGAAAGAGGGCGCCGGCGGCGAGATCGTCCTGCCTGAGCGCGTGCAGCTGCTGGAGCATCCACTCGGCGAGGCTGTGGTAGCCGGGGGGGATGACCATGATCGAGGCCTCGATCTCCTGGATGCTGAGCATGGCGACGGCGGCGGCGGCGGCGAGTGTGACCCAGGCGTTGGTGGGGAAGCAGGAGCGGAACCAGCCGACGAGCGAGTCGGCACCGTCGATGCGGCGAAGGTCGCGCAGAGTGCGGGTCTGTGTGCGGCCGAGCCACCACCCCGCCAGGGCCGGTACGAAGGCGAAGCGGGCGGTGTGTGCGAGCACAACGACGGCGGCGGAATCGGCGACGGGCTGGGTCGCGCCAAACAGGGCCCAGGCGCGCGCGGTGGCTAGACCGACGAGCAGCCCGGGCACCGGGGCTACGCCGATGGCGAGAATGACGCAGGCGGCGGCCACGGCCGATGCTCTGGAGCCCCTGTCGGCCAGGAACCAGACGGCGGTGGTGATGAGCCAGGCGACGGCGGCGACGACGAGCGCGGTGGCGAAGGTGTCGCGAAGCGCGGGCCAGTGCCGGGCGGCGAATCGGACGGCAGCCGCGGGCTCGTCCATGGTGGTGGCGAGCATGGAGACGGGGACGATGACGGCGGCGATCCAGAGGAGCACGGTCCATGCCAGCGCGAGACGGCCGGCGCGCTTCAGGCGGGGTGGTGCACCGACGGGTGCGGGCTGGGAGTCGGTGTCCGCCAGCGCGAACAATTTGCGTGCGAGGATCGCCCCGATGGCGAGGGTGGTGAGCACGAGCGGGGAGGCGGCGACCCAGACGCGCCAGCGATCGGCCGGGGCGGTGAGGTCGATCAGCCGCCATATCGCGATGGCGTAGGTCTCGAGCTGGGCGACATGGAAGGGGACGGCCGAGCCGAGCATGAGGACGAAGATGATGGCGAAGGCCCAGAGGATGGGGGCGCGGGTGAGATTCAGGAGTGTGAGCCCGCGCCTTCGGGCGGATGCCGGCTCGAGGCGGAGCGTGTCGAGGAGGTCCGGGTCGAGGCGTGTGAGCCCGGCGGTGATGATGACCGCTGCGATGGGCCAGGCCCAGAGTGACAGGCCGAGCACCGCCTGCAGGTCGTAGGCCAGGCGGCTCTTCACCTCGAGCGCGTCGACGCTGCCGCGAGCGATCCAGGCGGCCAGCCGGGTGCCCGGGGCACGGAACACCCCCCAGCCGGCGTAGGCGACGTAGCTGGGGAGAAACAGCGGAATGAGCAGGAAGGGCAGGATCGCCCGGTGCGAGCGGATGGCCCACGCGGCGGGGTAGGCGACGGCGACGGCGGCAAGGCTGACGACGGCGGCGGCAGCGAAGGTCCGCAGGAGCATCGCCAGCGTGCCGGGGCCGAAGAAATCGCGGGAGTCCGCGGCGGGTCGAACGGGCCCGGCGCGTGCGAGTTCGAGGGCAACGACGAGGGCGGGCCAGGCGATGGCGGCGGCGAAGATGAGCGCCAGCCCCAGGCAGACCAGTGCCGGACCGAGCGGCGTCGGGAGCGACGGGCCGAGCGTTCGGCGGGTGGGAGCCGGCATGGATCGGAATCTCGTCTGGGGCGTGGGCGGGCCGAGAGCGGCACGGGGAGAGCATCGGCGGTATCATGGTATTCATGGGCGGCGGAATCCGGTCGGGGCGCGTGTGGTCGGTGAGAACCGGGCCGCCGCGACCTTTGGAACGCCCGGCGGGTGGTCGCCGGCTGGCAAAGACAGGACGAGTCCGTCCGTCTCGTACAGGTGGACCAACGACATGATCGACATCCGAAAGCTGAAAGAGCTGATCAAGCTCATGGTTGAGAACGACCTGTCGGACCTGGATCTGCAGGACCAGCAGGAGACGGTCTCGATCAAGCGTGGGCGCGGGGGCGAGCCGATGGTGCATCAGCCCCAAGTCGTGCCGGCGGCGACGGCGGAGGCGGCCGGGTCGTCGTCAAACAGCAGCCCGGCGGGGAGCCAGAGTGACATGGCGGCGATCGAGTCGCCGATGGTGGGCACGTTTTACTCGGCGGCGAACCCGGATTCGGCCCCGTTCGTGAAGGTTGGGGACCAGATCTCGTCGGACACGGTGGTGTGCATGGTCGAGGCGATGAAGGTGATCTACG
>JADFGU010000013.1:10091-18240 GCA_022567535.1 Planctomycetota bacterium
TCTACCGCGCCCCGACGCCTTCAAGCCCTCCCTACGTCAAAGAAGGCGACGTCATCAAACCCGGCCAGGTCCTCTGCATGGTCGAGGCGATGAAGGTGTTCAACGAGGTCAAGGCCGAGTGCGGCGGGACGATCGACCGGGTGCTGGTCAAGAGCGGCGAGTCGGTGGAGTTCGGCCAAAGGTTGTTCCTGGTCCGGCCGGCGTGAGCGCCCGCCACATGTTGCGCACACGGGCACGGTGTGCGGGGCTGGGTATGAGTCGCGAGTCGTGCCGGTGCAAGAGCGAATCACTGCATGTTCCGCCGAGTCCTGATCGCCAACCGCGGTGAGATCGCCCTTCGCATCATCCGCGCCTGCAAGGAGCTGGGGATCGAGACGGTGTGCGTGTATTCGGAGGCGGACGCCCAGATCCCGTACCTTCGGCTGGCGGATCGTGCGATCTGCATCGGGCGGGCGCCGGCGAAGGATTCGTACCTGAACGCGTCGCGAATCCTGGCGGCGGCGGAGATCGCGGACGTGGACGCGATCCACCCCGGGTACGGGTTCCTGGCTGAGAACGCGGAATTCTCGGAGATGTGCCGGGACTGCCGGATCGAGTTCATCGGCCCGAGCCCGGAGTCCATGCGTCAGCTGGGGGACAAGATCGAGGCGAAGCGGACGGCCCGGGCGGCCAGGGTGCCCATCTTCCCGGGCTCGGATTCGGCGATCGAGGACGAGGACGAGGCGGCGGAGACGGCGGCGCGGATCGGGTACCCGGTGATCATCAAGGCGTCGGCGGGCGGAGGCGGTCGCGGCATGCGCGTCTGCCACAACGAGGCGACGCTGCGGTCGAACATCAAGAACGCCCAGCAGGAGGCGCTGGCCTCGTTCGGGAACGGGGAGGTGTTCATCGAGAAGTTCCTCGAGTCGGCGCGGCATGTGGAGGTGCAGGTGCTGGGTGACAAGCACGGGCACGCGGTGCACCTGTTCGAGCGGGACTGCTCGATGCAGCGTCGGTACCAGAAGCTGGTCGAGGAGGCCCCGGCCCCGAACGTCGATCGCAAGAAGATCGGGGTGGTGTGCGAGGCGGCGGCGCGGCTGATCAAGGCGGCGGACTACGCGGGGGCGGCCACGGTCGAGTTCCTCATGGACGAGAAGCAGAACTTCTACATGCTCGAGGTGAACACGCGGGTGCAGGTCGAGCACCCGGTGACCGAGGCCGTCACGGGCGTGGATATCGTGAAAATGTCGATTTTGATCGCCTCGGGCGAGCCGCTGCCCTTCCGACAGCGGGATGTGAAGCTGGACGGGCACGCGATGGAGTGCCGGATCAACGCCGAGGACTGGTCGCGAAACTTCATGCCGTCGGCGGGGCGGATCGAGCAGTGGGAGCTGCCGGGTGGGCCCGGGGTCCGGGTGGATTCGCACGTCGTGCCGGGGTATACGGTGCCGCCGACCTACGACTCGATGATCGGCAAGCTGATCGTGCACGGCGACGACCGTGAGGCGTGCATGACGCGCATGGCGAGGGCGCTGCGGGAGTTCCGCGTGGGGCCGATCAAGACCACCATCGGGCTGCACCTTCGTCTGATGGAGCACTCGGCCTTCCGCAACGGCGGGGTGGACATCCATTTCCTGGAGCGGTTGTTGAAGTAGGTCGACGCAACCGAGCCCGGTTCGTTCACCGCGATTCACAGCCGCGCGGTCGGCACAGCGCCGAGCGCGTCTCGCATCCTGGGCAACCCGGTTGATCTGTTCCTGGCTGTCTAGTAGTACGACATCGGCGCGGGCACGGTGTCAGAAGGGGCCTCCTTCGCGGGTCTGACCGAGTCGCATTTATGCCGGGCCTGCGGGGGGGGCGATGGACGGTGTTTGGAGGGGGCGTTCTCCCGGCCGATCTTTCAGAATGTGCTTGACTGAGAATCAGGTTCCGGTAGGCTGTGGCGAGGAAGAGATGGGCCGGGTTCGTGCCGGCATGAGAGACGAGGAGCGTGCGAGCAGACCAAACAGCCTCATAGGTGGAGGGAGCGACGGCGTCGTGATGGAGAGGCTCCGGGTTCGAGTAGCCCCCCTCACTCGGACCCATCAGAGCTGGACGCCTTGAGAGTTCCCTCCCGAGTGTTCCGGGAAGGCCGTCTTTAGATAGGCGGCCTTCTCGTGTTTTTGAGTGATGCGGCGCCGATGCTGCACATGAAGGCCCGGCACGGAGCGCGATGGACGAGGCGCGGGTGAGTTTGTACGAGGCACGACCGGGAGGGAGTACTTGAATTGGAACTGGCGCGGGGGCGTGCGCCCAACCACGCTCCCTTCCGGTCGCGGCTCGTGGGGGCAGCTCGACTCCGGATATCCGAGCCTTCGCCCCAGGGCGGGCTCAGACTCGGCGTCCGTTCAGGTGCGGCGCGTTGATTGGAAGTGCGCTAGCCGCCGGGGAGGTTTTTTTCGATCCAGTCGTCCTGTCGGAGTACGGAGGCTCGGCTGCGTCGGGCGCGGGCCTCGGCGCGTCGCTGGGCGAGCCTGAACATGGCGCGGATAGGCCTGGTCGCCTCGAGCTCCTCGGTGCGAGAGTGTTTTTTGAAGAACTCGGCGGGACGTGGGGTCTGGTGGCGTACGAGCTCGTCGTCGAGGCAGACGAATATCTGGCTGGAGCCGGGGTCGCCCTGGCGCCCGGCCCGGCCAATGAACTGACGGTCGATGCGCTTGGCGGTGTGGGTTTCGGTGAGGAGTACGTGGAGCCCGCCGGCTTTGCGTGCGGCGTCGTCGAGCTTGATGTCGGTGCCTCGGCCGGCCATGTTGGTCGCGACGACGATGGATGCGGCGCGGCCTGCGCGAGCGATGAGATCGGCTTCGTCCTTGTCGAAGTTTGCGTTGAGGACGCGGTGATCGAGCCCTCGGGCGTGCAGCCGTTCGCTCAGATGTTCGGAGGCCTCGATCGTGCGTGTGCCGATGAGCACGGGGCGATTCTGGGCGTTGATGGCGAGGATGGAATCGACGACGGCGGTCCACTTGCGCTCGGCGGAACGAAAGACGCGCAGGGGGAGTGTTTCGCGGATCACCGGCCGATTGGTGGGGATGACGGTGACGGGTCGGCCATAGACGTGCTCGATCTCGGCGGCGGCGTCGGCGACGGTGCCGGTCATGCCGCACAGGAACGGGTAGCTTCGGAAGAACCGCTGGAAACTCATGCGGGCGAGTGTCTCGCGGTCTGCGGTGATATCGAGGGATTCCTTGGCTTCGACGGCCTGGTGCAGGCCGTGCTCCCAGGAGCGGTCGGCCAGGAAGCGTCCGGTGTACTCGTCCACGATGACGATTCGGCCGTCGACGATCTGGTACTGGTGGCCTCGGATGTAGCAGTGTCGAGCGACGAGCGCGTTTCGGACGAGCTCCTCGGCGCGTCTGGTGGCGCGGAAGATGGGGTCTTGAGTGTCTATGAAGTGCTGGGCGCAGCGGTGGCGTCCTCTGCGTTTGAGTTCGATCTTTCGGCGGACGTGGTCGACGGCGTAGTCGGGGCCCTCGTCGAGCATCTCGGCGATGCGGGCGGCCTGCTGGTAGGAGGAGGCCATGTCGTCGGCGCGACGGGCCCGGGCGATGATGAGCGGTACGACGCCCTCGTCGATGAGGACGGCGTCGGCTTCGTCGACCATGGCGGCGCGGAGACCCGGGATCATGGGCCCGGCGGCGCCCGAGCCAGCGGTTGCCAGGAACTGCCGACCCGCCCACGCCGTACGGATGCGTCCCAGCCGGATCTGATCGCGGAGCCAGTCGGCGGTGATCTGCTTGGGTGTGCCGTAGATGATCGACCGTGCGTAGACATCGTGGCGATGGCGAGGATCGAGTTCCTGTGTGATGGCGCCGACGGTGAGTTTGCATCGGCGGTAGATGGACTCGCGTGAATGGGCGTCGCGGTCGGCGAGGTAGTCGTTGACGGTGAAGACGTGCAGGTGCCGGTGTCGCCAGGCGATGAGCGGCGCGGTGATGGAGCCGGTCAGGGTCTTGCCCTCGCCGGTGAGCATCTCGATGACGCGGCCGTGGTACATCGCCAGAGCGCCGCGGAGTTGCACGTTGAAGGGCTCTTCGCCGGTCTGTCGGCGTGCGACCTCGCGGGTGAGGGCCAGCGCTCGACGCACAGCGGCGTCGTCCTGACGATTTCTGATGAAGACCTCGCGGATGTCGGCGACGGCTTCATCGAGGACCGCCTCGGAGTGGGTTTTGATCTGCGGGGTCATGGCGTCGATGAGGTCGGCCTGCTGACCGAGCCAGCGGTCGGAGATGCGGCGCTGTCGGAATCGCATCACGCCGCGGGCGACGACGGAATCGAGGCCGCGGTGGAGCTCGGGGCGTCGTCGTCGGCTTCGAAGCGAATCGAACAGGACGTTGTATTGTGTGAGGGCGTGTGACACGGCGGGTTCTTACAGATTGACGCGGCCCTGGACGAGCTTCCGGAGCCGGTCGTACCACTGGGTCAGGAGCGGCTTGGGCGTGAGTGTGAATTGGATGCGGGCGCGTTCGCCGGGGAGGCCGAGCCTGCTCGTGGGCTCGGTGAACCTGATGGTGACACGGAAGCGTGGCTGGCGAGCGAGCAGGCCGAAGCGGTCGCGCGGATCGACGGGCGCATCGCCGCCGCCGGAGACGCCGAGGCCGGCGTGCGGGAGTTCGCGGATCCCGGCCGGATCGAGCTGTACGTGTGAGGCGGTGATGACGCGGCCGACGTGCGAGACGCGTCGGATCGCGGTGCGGTAGGGCGTGTCTTGATCTTCGAGCTCCTGGAGCGGGGCGAACTGGGCGGTGGAGAGCGCGGCGACAACATGGACGTTTTCGAGATCGACGAGAGAGCATGCGGCGTCGCCCTGGGCGACGTACGAGCCGACCAGATCCGCCGGGTCTGAGCCCACGATGACGCCGTCGTGCGGGGCGCGGACGGTGAGCTTGTCGCGCTGTCCGAGGAGGTATTCGAGGACGGCGATGGTGGAGTCAATTCTCTCGCGGGCGATCTGGGCGCCAGCCACGCTTCGTCCCATGACGCTGCGTTCGATGACGCGGAACTCCTCGAGTTGCGAGCGGTACTGGCGGACGGATCGCTCGAGGTCCGGGTTCTCACACACAAGTATGGGCTGGCCCCGCTTGACCGGATCGCCGGGTCGGGCACGGACCTCTGTGACGAAGCCGGCGACGCCGAAGTACACGCCGCTGCGCTGCTCGCTCTGGACGACACCCCATGCGTAGCGGTGGTCTGGGACGGGGATGACGCCGAAGAGCACGACGACGGCGGCGAACATGGCCAGCGAGGTGAAGATCGCCCGGGCGCGGTGTTCGCTGAGCAGCGGGCCTGTGGCGTGCCAGTGGATGAACTTTCCGGCGGGGATGAGGAACCATGCGGCGGCGGTCCATATGGCCAGCAGGAGCCCGATCGCGAACAGCTTGGTCATGACGAACATGGTGATGGAAAAGAACAGGAAGATGCGATACGCCAGGGCGGCAACGCCGTAGACGAAAAGAATCGCGCGCTCTCCCTGGACGGCTGCGGGCGGACGTGCGTCCTTGAGTCGGTAGACGTAGCGCTGGAAGAGATACTTGAGCAGGTTGGTGGAGCGTCCCATGAGATTGGGCATTTCGAGCAGATCGCTGAGGATGTAGTAGCCGTCGAAGCGCATCAGGGGGTTCGCGTTGAAGAGGACGGTGCTGATGCTGGCGGTGAACATGGCGTTGTAGGCGATCTGGTGGAGGAGGTTGTCGGACTGGGCGGTGGCGAGCCAGACGTAGGTGGCGACAGCGGCGAGGCCGAGCTCGAAGATCATGCCGCCGGCGCCGATGGCGACGCGCCTCCACTTGCTGGGCATGGCCCATGCGGCGGAGGCGTCAACGTAGGGGGCCGGGAACAGGACGAGCAGCATCATGCCGAACTCGGGGATCTGCCCGCCGAAGCGTTTGCAGACGAGGCCGTGCCCGAGCTCGTGCCAGGCCTTGGTGACGACGAAGACAACGGCGAGCCAGCCGAAGTTGCTCGGATCGATCGTGTTCTCGAACTGGTTGAACAGCTCGTCCCAGTGGCCGAGCAGTGCGAACAGTGCGGAGACGACGAAGGCGGCCCAGAGCAGAAAGCCCCATCGGTTGATGATGGGTCGGAAGATCGGCTCGAGTGCGGTGAGTATGCCGTCGGGATTGAACAGGCGCATGCGGAAGTACATGATCCCGATGGCCTGCTGTGCGGCTTTTTTCTTGAATCGTTCCCGGCCGCGGCGGAGGAGCTGCTCGGTCTCGGGAGAGGCATCAACGCTGAGCAGGTTTGAGTTGTAGAGCTGGCCGAGCAGCTCGACGACCTCCTGCTGAGTGGGCGCGTCGTCGCCGTAGCGTTCGAGCACGTCCTGCCAGACCTCTTCGACGGTTCGCTTGCCGTCGAGCATGGCGATGAACTCGTAGGCGATGGGGTTGAGGCGGTAGAACTGGTTGGAGGTGGGGTCCTGGAGGACGTGCCAGCGCTGGCGTCGATAGTGCTGGCGTGTGATCTGGACGTGCGGGCGCAGGCGCGGGGCCATCGCTCGCACGCGATGCCAGACCGGAGAGAATGTGGGGCGTTCAGGCATGGTGATCGGCGGAATGACCGGCGGCGTGAGGGCGTGGGCTCAACGCCAGAACCAGAGTCGCAGGGTGTCGCTGATGCGGCGTGTGCCGATGCTGATGATGGAGCGTCTGCCGGTGTCGAGGCGTGCGATGCCCTCCATGCCCGGGCGCATCCAGGTCGCGGGTGGATCGATCAGGTCGGCGCGGACCTCGAAGGCGTTGACGCCCTCCTCGGGCTGGGCGAGTGGGATGATGTGGGTGACTCTGATGCGGAAGGTCTCGGAGGGACGCGCCTTGGTGGCGATGGCGCTGGAGGGCTGTGGCCCTCCCTCGTTGGCGCGGCGGATCGCCTCCTGCACGAGGCGGATGTCCGAATCGTCTACGCGGGCGACGGCGATCATGTCGTCGAGCTGGGCTACACGCATGAGCGGGTCGCCGAGCTTGACCGTCGAGCCGACGAGCGGGGCGAGGTCGCCCTGAACGATCGTGCCCGTGATCGGGGCGGTGACGGTAGCGCGCCCGATCTGGTACTCGTACAGATCGAGCTCGAACCGGGCCTGATCGGCGCGATGGCGGGCCTGGGCCTCTTCGTCATCCTTCCCGACCCTGCGTGCAGCGTCTGCCTCGGCACGGGCCTGGAGCATGCCGGCGCGGGCGCCGAGGGCCTGGAGCTCGAGCTGGTGGGTGTCGAGCACGAAGAGCACGTCGCCGGCGTTGACGCGTGCGCCGGGCGTGATGTGCTCGGGCACGCCTTTGAGGACACCGTCGAACGGCACCGCGATCTGCCGCTGCTCGCGGGCCCGGAGCTGCATGGAGGCCTCGACGCGGTAGGGCACGTGGACGACGGTGATCGTTACCAGCAGCGCGAGCACGGCCAGCGAGACGAGCTTCCACACCGTGTGCCGCGGCCCGACGATCCACTGGCCCGCCTTGATGGTGGCGTCCTTGGCGCGGACGGGGAGGGGTCGATCATCGCTCTTGCGGACCTCGATGACGGGGGCGATCAGGTCGAGCGTGGCCTGGATGAGTTCGATGGTCTTGACGTCGATGACGCCCTCGCCGGTGGATTCGATGGTGACGACGCCGAGGGTGTCGTCACCGCGGCGAAGCGGGAGGGAGGCGACCTTGAGCGACACGTCGGCGGCGGCGAGCTCGCGGTGGGCGTGGGTGATGGCGCGTGCGAGGAGCGGGTCGGCCTGTGCGTCGGGCTGGTCTTGCCGAGGGGCCGGGTGCATGATGGCGTGTGCCTGGTCGAGGCACTCCTCCATGGCGGCCTGGAGCTTGCGGACCATTGCCAAACGGTGATCGATGTGCTCGGTATCGCTGATGGCGGCGACGCGAATGTTGTCGCCGCGCATCCACCCGAGCGCGACGCGGTCGGCCTTGAGGTGCCTGGACAGGTCGTTGACGACCTGGAGGACGGCGCCCTTGTAGCCCCGGGCGGCGTTGATGGAGGCGATGAGCTGGCCGGCCAGGTCGAGCGCGGCGCCGGCCTCGCGGGTGCGTTGGAGCTGCCGGCGTGCGGCGTGGGTTGCGGAGTATCCGGCGAGCATCTCGAGCTGGGCGAGCGTGGCCTGCAGCGCCTGCTCGGAGCGGGCGTCGAGGACCAGGCCGAT
>JADFGU010000013.1:18253-21024 GCA_022567535.1 Planctomycetota bacterium
GGCGGCGCGGACGGCCGAGAGCACCTCGGATTCATCTTCAAGCGACTCGGGCTGACCGCCGGCGGCGTCGGAGGTGGCGGGCCAGACGAGCATGCGCCTGGGCGGGGCGTCTTCGCCCTGATCGCCCGCGCTGACGGCGAAGAGGGTGGCCTGCCGGGCGCCGCAGACCTGCCCGAGCACGGCCAGCAGCCGCGCGAGAAACGCGCGGTCGTCGGGTGCCTCTGCGGACAACTCGGCGACGACCCGCCGCCAGCCCGGAGCCTGGAGTTTGGTCAGATCAATCACCTGTTGGCGTCGGCCGTCTTGGCCGCTCCCACCACGGGCGAAACTGGGGCTTCCGGCACCGGCGCGATCGGGTTACTGCTTACGATGCGCTCGGCCCACTCGCCGGTCGGCCTGGTGAAGCGGACCCAAGCGGTGAGCCCGGCGGGGTGATGGTCCGGGTTGTCGATTTCAATCCAGACGTTGGTCGTCTGTGTGGGGAAGTCGGCGACGGGGCTGACCGCCGTGACATGGCCGAGCAGAACCCTGGGGTCGCCGGCGAGGTCCATGACGAGCCAGGCGGGGTCGCCGGGCTTGAGGGCGCTTTGCATCACCTGCCGGGTGGGCGTCGGGACGCGCGACTTGAGTCGATCGATGTTGACGATGCGAAGGACAGGCTGGGACTGGGTGACGGCCTGGCCGGGATCGACCGAGACCGACTCGATCAGGCCGTCGAACGGCGCGTGGAGACGGAAGCGGTCGAGCTCGCCGCGGGCCCGCATGAGGAGGAGCTTCTGTTCGGCGAACTGCATTTTGGCGATTTCGAGATTGACCTGCGCGCGGTCGCGTCGGGCCTTGGCCTGATCGCGTTCCAGCGGGCTCGCGCCACCCTCCCTGAAGGCGGCGTCTTTGCGCTGGAACTCGAGGTCGAGCACCGTGAGATCGATTTTCGCCGACTCGATGGGCAGTTCGCTCTCAGCGCGTAGGCGCTGGATCATCTCGGCGGCGACAGCCTCGCCGTCCCGGGCGCGAACGAGCAGATCGCCCTTAGCGACCTGTTGTCCGCCGGTGACGAGCACCTCCTGCACCTCTGTGGGGATGGTGAAGCCCATCTGTGCGTCGAGGCTGGGGTCGGTGAAGACGCGGATGCCGCCGAAGCTCTCGGCCCATTCGGGCTCGCCGCGCGTGACCCATGTATTCGGATCGTGTGAGGGCTGGATGGACTTTCGCGGCGCTGCGTGGAGGGTGGCCGGGGCGATCGTCAGCGCCAATAGCGACGCCACAAAATGGTGGGTTTTCATAGTGTCGAGTATACGCCCGGTTTGGGTGGGCCTGTTCCTGGTTTGTGGGTTGGAAACGAATCGGGGCGTGGAGGGACGCGATGGTGCAGCCGGTGTGGTCTGGGCGGGCGGCAACCCTATGGTTGAGCCCCGGCGTCTGGTGGAAAGGTGCAGACTATGGCGGTTTCTATGACGACCGAGAATACGCTGGCCATCAACGGGGGCGCGCCGGTCTCGGCCACGGGCGTGCCGTTCATGTCGACGGCGCTGAGCGAGGCGGACATCGCGGCGGCGACGGCGGTGCTGCGGGGCGGGATGCTGCGTCAGGCGACGAAGTGTGCCGAGCTCGAGGAGCGCATGGCGCGGCTGTCCGGCGCAGAATACGCCTTGACCTGCGCCAATGGAACGTGCGCGCTGCAGCTGGCGTACGGGGCGCTGCTGGAGCCGGGCGACGAGGTGATCGTGCCGGCGTGGACGTTCATCGCAACGGCGTCGATGATCGCGGCGCGCGGGTGCAGGCCGGTGTTCTGCGACGTGCGCCAGGACACGTTCCAGATCGACGTAAGCGATGCGGAGCGACGGATCACGCCCAGGACCACGGCGATCGCGTGCACGCACCTGTACGGGTGCCCGGTGGACATCGATGCGGTCGAGAAATTGGCGGCCGGGCACGGGCTGAAGATTATCTATGACGCGGGCCAGGCGCACCTTGCGACGTACAAGGGCAAGGGGATCGGGGGGTTCGGCGACGCGGTGACGTACTCGTTCTACGCGACCAAGAACCTCGCGACGGGCGAGGGCGGCATGGTCACCTGCAACGACGGGGAGCTGGCCCGGACGATCGGGCTGCTGCGCTCGCACGGTGAGACGGAGAAGTACGTGCACGGGATGATCGGGTACAACTACCGGATGAACGACATTACGGCGGCGATCGGGTGCTCGCGGCTGGACCGGCTCGGGGCGCAGACCGAGGCAAGGCGGTCGGCGGCGGCGCGGTACGACCGGGTGATCGCGGGCATCGACGGGATCGAAGCGCCCGCGACGACCAACGGGGCCACGCCCGTCTACCACCTCTACACGTGCAAGCTGGATCCGTCGGCGTTTCGGTGCGGGCGGGACGAGTTCTGCGCGGCGCTCAGGGCCGAGGGCGTGCCGACGGCCGTGCACTACCCGCGGAGTCTGTCGCGCCAGCCGGCGTTCGCACCGTTCGTGACGGAGCACCCGGCGGTGGCGGACTCGCTGAGCGAGCGGGTGTTGTGCCTGCCGATGCATGCGGACCTGACGGCCGAGCAGATCGGCGTGGTGGGTGAGGCGGTGTCCAAGGTGGCGTCGGCGTATCGGGCATAGGGCGCCGACGGCGGAGTCAGCGGGTCTGGCATCGTGGTGGCGCTCACGCGAGTCAGCGCCGAGAACCTGGGACGTAGCGCATCAATCCGACCCGACGTCCCGATCAATCGAACATCCCGAATCCCGCGAGGCCCTGGTTGTACGACTGGGGCATCAGCATTA
>JADFGU010000202.1 GCA_022567535.1 Planctomycetota bacterium
GACGTACGACGAAGCGCCCGAGATGTCGGCACGCGGAATCCGCGACGCGGTGCTGGGCCGCCTCGCGTCAGACGACTGCGAGGATGCGATCATTGTCAACTTCGCCAACCCGGACATGGTCGGGCACACGGGGAACCTGGACGCAGCGATCAGGGCGTGCGAAGTCGTTGATGCGTGCGTCGGTTCGATCATCGACGCGACGCTGGCGCGGGGCGGCGTCCTGATCGTGACGGCCGACCACGGCAACGCGGAGCAGATGCGGGACCCCGAGACGGATAGGCCGCACACGTCGCACACGACCTATGACGTGCCGCTGCATGTGATCGGCGAGCGGTTCAAGTCGTGCGCGCTATTGCGGGACGGGTGTCTTGCGGACATCGCACCCACCGTTCTTGCGATGATGGGCGTCGAGCAGCCGCACGAGATGACCGGCCGCTCGCTGCTGGCGGATTCATGAGCCGGGCTGTGCGACCCACACACGCAACCCTGCGCCGGCGCCCGCCGGGAAGGATGACGCTTGTGATGGCGTTGGTTTTCGGCGCCGCGTGCACCCCGCCCGCCGCCGCGGACGAGCCCAGCCTGCTCCAGACGCTCCTGCGCTTTGACATCAACCGCGTCGCTGTCGGGCAGCAGTCAACGCCGATCCCCGAGGCAACGACGAAGGCTTTCGGCGAGCGCGGCGGCGAGCGGCTGACGCTGAACATCGGCGTCGCCGAGGACGAGGGCACCGCCACGGACCTGCAGCTGCTCGGCGTGGCGTGGTCCAGGTTCGTGGTCGAGGACGTGGAGATGCTCGTCGAGGGATCGGCGTGGCACTTCGAGCAGGAGGGGGACGACGCACAGGGGCTGGCGCTCACGCTGGGCACGCGCTGGCACCTGCTCAATCGGCCATCCTGGTCGCTCTTTCTCGAGGGCGGGATCGGCGTGCTCGGCGCCACCGACAACGTGCCCGAAGGCGGCACCGGGTTTGACTTCATGCCCCGGCTGGGCCTGGGCGGGACCATTGACATCGGGGACAGCGGCGTGCGCGCGATCATGGGCGTCCGCTGGCATCACATCTCCAACGGACGGATCTACGGCGATGTGGCCAACCCCTCACGCGACGCGCCGATGGTCTACGTGGGAATCTCTTTTCCGTTTTGATGGAGGTGCTCAATCCGTCGAGGCGAACCCGGAATCGGTTGGCTCGAGCACGATGACGCTGGTGCGGGTGTGCCCGCGGCTGACAATGACCCCAGGGGGATCTGAACAACGCGCAAAACCCTCGGAGAAAACGGCAATGTCCGTAGTGCGCGGCGCAGAATCCGGCGCACTCGGCGCTTCGATCGGGGTGCGTGACCCGTCTGACGATGATACCGACCTGCGAACGATCGTTCGAGCCTGGCCGCGACTGGCCTCCGAACATCGCGCCCGCCTCGCAAAGATGGCGGCTGACTGGGCCCGCTCCGATCCGGGGCTCCCCGCAGGTCGGCCACCACCGCCTCGGTCCTCTCAGCGCGGCTGAGTGCCGACCAGAGACTCTGTGGCCAACGGGCCTCTCGATGCGGGTGAGATCAGGAGACGGATCGGACCCACGCACGGGAATCGTCAGTCCGCTCGATTCTGCATGGTCCCCGGGGAGACCTCGCTTGACTCGCCTAAGCGCGCCCATGGGGCGAAACGCCGTGGGGTTGCCACTCAGTGACGTGCCTGTTGACGACTCGGGGCCCGGTCCCACGGGCTCCCGCGGCTCGCAGACTGCGGCAAGAAAACCGCCCTGAGCGTCAGATTCTCCAGAGTGCGCCATCCTCTCTGGCAGGCCGTTGGCGGAGTCTGGGAAAATCACACCAGATCGACAGGCGAACCGGGTGCTGTTCCTGAGCGAGTGGCGGACCGGGGATGACCTGGGTTTCGGGGGAGGCGGTACACTCGTGCTCGGAAATCTCGGTGGTGGGGCCGGGCGAGGGTCAAATGGGGAATGACGGTGAAGGCAACTGACAGGAGGTATCCCCGATGACACGCACGTACACAAGGTTGCTCGGACTGCTGGTGCTGGCCTGCGGCGTCGGATCGACGGGGTGCGCCACCGCGCCCCGTACGCCCGCCGCCCGGCGGAGCCTCCACCAGGATGTGCTCGTGACCATCGAGCGCTTCAAGCAGCGGCAGCCGCAGCTCCAGCCCTTCTTCGACGATGCCGAGGGGTATGCCGTCTTCCCGTCCGTCGCCAAGGGCGGCATGGGGGTGGGAGGCGCCTACGGGCGCGGCGAGGTGTTCGAGCGGGCACAGCTCATCGGGCACTGCGATCTCACGCAGGGCACGATCGGGTTCCAGCTCGGCGGGCAGGTGTACAGCGAGATCATCTTCTTCGACGACGCCGGCGCGCTCGGCCGTTTCAAGACCGGCAACTTCGCCTTCGCCGCCCGGGCCTCGGCGGTGGCGCTGCAGGCCGGCGCCTCGATCGACGCCGACTACGAGCACGGCGTCGCCGTCTTCACCATGACGCGCGGCGGCCTCATGTACGAGGCCACGATCGGCGGCCAGAAGTTCACGTTCCGGCCGATCGGCGTGACGGAGCGCGACGCGATCTCCTCCGCCGATCCGGAGTGACCAATCTCAAAGAAGGGGCAGTGCGCCCGGAGTGCGGCACGCCGATCGCGGAACCCACCAAGTGGACACCGCCCTCGCCTCCCACATCCTCGACGCCCTCCGCGACCACATGCACCTGCACGTCGGATTCTGCCAGTGGACCCGCGATGACGGGGTCTCGCTCTGGGTCTGCTCCGCCCGCGACAACGACGGGCAGCGGTGGGTGGCGGGGGGAGAGTCTGCGAAGGCTCGGATCCGCTCCCACGCCCGCGGCGACACCCATCACGACGCGCTCTGAGAGCCTATTTCCCACAAAACTTCAGAACCCGTGGAATCCGCTGCTGCCGGCGGCATCATTCATAGCGAAGCCGAGGGTGCGCGGCCGGGCGGTCGCGCCACGGTTATTCCGGAGTTCTCCTCATGAAACATCCGACCACCCCCCGCACCCAAGGTTTCGCGCTCCCCGAAATTGCCTCGATCCTTGTCGTCGCAACCATCGGGATGGCCATCATCATCCCCGCGCTCGACGACACCCGCCGCCAGGCGGGCCTGGGTCGCGACATCAAAAACTTACGCCAGATCGCCCAGTGGACCGCGATGTACGCACTCGACAACAAAAACCTGTACTGGACGTACAGTTGGGAGGAGGGCCACCAGAACTCGCAATGGCCCGACCTTAACAACTCGAGCAACAAAGTCCAAGCAGCCGGCCACCAAGCCGTCGATATTCTCCGCCGACGAACAGGTCGAGGTTCCGGCCCGACGATGATCGCGCCCGGCGGATCGTGGCTACCGCATGTGCTCAATTCTCACCTTCCGCTCGTTGATTATCTCGATCGGGATCTGCCCGATTTCGCGTTCATCTCCACAGCCGATACGCACCGCCTCATGTGGGCTTCCGACCCACTCGCCTTCGACCAAGGCGCGTTCTTGCCGTTCCAACCGCAACCGATTCCAAATAGAATGAGGATTCCCTACTCGTCAAGTCACCGACTCTCGACATCGTTCTTCGACGGGTCGCCGGTTGGCGTGCGGATCTGGCAGTTTAACCACATTCAGTTCGCTATTCCGTTTTGGAACCGACACGGAACTCATGTGATGGGCGGAATGCCGCTTCACGATGTATCGTTCCCAGCCCGCAAAGTCCACATCAACTTCTCCGAGTCGCGGTACTTCAACACTTACCAGTTCTGCGTCTCTGACGGCGCGCGGCTTCCGTTCCTCATGGCCGACTCGAGCGTCCAGATCCACGACGCCGACGACGCCGACGAGGGATGGCAGCCGAACAACCCAACTGTTCCCGAGCCGACGGTCTTCACATACGAACCGCGGCTCTGGGAAGCGCCCACCAGCAACGGCGAGCCGAGCGAGATCGTCATCGGCCGCTTTCTCTGGACCCGCGATTTCCTCGCCGGCCAAGACTTCAACCGCCCCAATCGCCCGCCAAGGTCGAAACCCAATTCCGATCACAAGAAACGGCTCCTCGCCGAGATCCTCCTCCAACTGGCCACGGAATCAAAACCGCACGAAATCGCAAACCCCTGAAAGCGCGATCGCCGATACCAACGCAGAGTGGTGGCCACCTCATCCCCTCGCTTCCCTCGCGAGAGCGGGTTCGCCTGTCACTCCTCCGGGAACCGGCTGACGAAGGAGTTGACCACGTTCTTGATCCCGAGCACCTGGCGGAACGAAAGCGGGTTGGAGAGCCGCAGGGCGTCGGCCTGTGTGAACGGGTCGGTCCCGCGCACGGTCTTGCCAACGCAGTGCTTGCCCGAATGCACCCGAAGCCCGGCCTGAATAGCCTCCAATCGCCTCCTCGCCCCGGAATCTGCCCCAATCCAGGGGCCTACCCGCCCACAGAGCCCCAAGAACCAATCTTGCCGGTGTGGCGAGGATGGGTCTTGTGTCGCGATTCACGCGCGGTAGACTAGGTGGATCCGTGGGCGCGGACTCCGCGGGCCGCCGGTCCGGGAGAGCGCGTTAACCAAAGGAGACGTCAGATGGCACACAGAATGAACGCGAGTGCACGCCTTGCTCTGTCGCTTGGGTCGCTGCTCGCGGCCGCGGGGCCGGTGGCGGGGCATCCGAGAATTCTCTGG
>JADFGU010000203.1 GCA_022567535.1 Planctomycetota bacterium
AGTTTGTTGAGCGGTCGCACAGGACACCCCAGAAGTACACCTCAACAATGGTGGCGTCGGTGTGTGTCTGTCGGCGGTCGGTTCGCCGCCGTCCGATCCGACGAAGCTCAGCCTTGAGCACCCGAAAGGGCCCGCGTTCCATGGCAATCTCCTTTGTTTAGAGCCACAGGAGTATGGACGCGGGCTGCGCCGACTTCGCTTGTTATTAACCCATGAATAGTTCATTTAAACGTGACGGGTGTGCCGATCTCAGACGGTATGCCATACACCGGTTCACGCAAGGATGCACAGCGGCGTCGGATGCGGGCGATGACGCTGCTGGATCAGGGACGATCGCAGTCCGAGGTGGCCCGCCACCTGGGGGTGACCGCCTCGGCCGTGTCGCAATGGGTGAAAGCCCGCAACCAAGGCGGCGAGGAGGCGCTGCGGGCCAGGCCCCATCCGGGACCCACGCCCAAGCTGAACGACCGCCAACTTCAACGCCTGGAGAAGGTGCTGCTGCGCGGGCCGCGCGCGCACGGCTATCCGACCGAGTTGTGGACGCTGAATCGCGTCACCGAAGTGATCGAGAAACGCTTGGGCGTGACGTACGACCCCTCGGGCGTCTGGCATGTGCTGCATCGCATGGGATGGAGTTGCCAGAAGCCAGAAGCCCGAATCCCGATGGAATCGGGACGAGCGCGACGAAGAGGCCATCGTGCGGTGGCGCAAGACGGACTGGCCACGCATAAAAAAACGCGCGACGAAGCGGTAGAAGCATTGTATTTGTCGATGAAAGCGGCTTCATGCTCCAGCCGACGGTTCGCCGCACGTGGGCACCGCTGGGGCAGACGCCGATCCATCACAGCTGGGATCGACGCGACCGGCTCTCGGCGATCTCGGCCATCACCGTCTCGCCGCGGCGTCGCCAACTCGGTCTGTACTTCGACATCCTTGATCACAACGTCAAGACCGACGACTTCCAGCGGTTCGTGGCGTCCCTGCTGCGACGATTGTCTCGCCCCATCATTCTGGTCATGGACCGCTATTCCGTTCATCGGGCCGCGGCCAAGCGGCTGTCGCCACGCTTCGGACGGCGCATCACCATCGAGTGGCTGCCGGCGTATGCGCCCGAACTCAACCCCGATGAGCAGGTGTGGAACCGCGCCAAGTACACCGACCTGGCCAACCTCATCCCCGACGACGTGGACGAACTGGGCCACGCCATGGCCGCGTCGTTCCGCAAGACACGCCGCCGGCAATCGCTGCTTCGTTCGTTCTTTCAACACGCCAAGCTGCCCTTGCAGAGAATGTAAACCAACCGTTCAATCGTCAATAGTGGGCGCTAATCGCGCATAAGCCTCTCGCGCCCGGGCTCGTAAATCGCGCTGCGCGGGCGTGCCCATGTGAATAATGGGAATCGTATAACAACCCGTACGCGGGCCGATTGATTCGACTATCGTTCGGCACGGTGCCGGGGGGTTCGGGCCTGGGCGGGGACGGCCTACAGTTTCCGCCCGGCACGCGGGACGGGTCGGCCGGGGGCCACGGCAGGAGACGATGATGCGGACGCTGATCGCCATCCCGGTGTACAACGAGCGGAAGCACGTCACGCGCGTTCTGGAGCGAGTGCGCGAGTACGCGTCGGACATCCTGGTGATCGACGACGGGTCGACGGACGACACGCCGATGCTGCTGGCGAGGCAGCCGGTGGAGGTGATCCGTCACGCGGAAAACCGCGGGTACGGGCACTCGCTGCTGGACGCGTTTCGATGGGCGCGGGTGGATGACTACGACTGGGTGATCACGATGGACTGCGACGAGCAGCACGAGCCGGCGGCGATCCCGCGGTTCCTGGCGGTGGCGGCCCGGGGCGAGGCGGACGTGATCAGCGGCTCGCGGTACCTGGACATCGCGTGCGAGGGTGAGTGCCCGCCCGAGGATCGGCGCGCGATTAACGCCGAGATCACCGGCGAGATCAATGATCGCCTGGGGCTGTCGCTCACGGACGCGTTCTGCGGGTTCAAGGCGTACCGGGTGCAGGCGCTGTCGGGTCTTCGGCTGAACGTTCAGGGGTACGCGTTCCCGATGCAGTTCTGGGTGCAGGCGGTGGCGCACGGGCTCACGATCCGTGAGATCCCGGTGAAGCTGATCTACAACGACCTGAACCGGACGTTCGGCGGGCCTCTGGACGACCCGAAGGTGCGGCTCGGGCACTACCGCGAGGAGCTGCACGCGGAACTGCGGCGGAGCGCGGATCGGCTGCCCGTGGGGGCGCTGGCCGATGTGGCGACGTGCTGCCAGCTCGGCTGAGGCGATGAGCGGGCGCGAGCAGAGTCTGCTGTTCGACCCGGCGCCGAGCTCGTGGCGGGGACTGATGGCGGCGTGGCCGATCGACGCTGAGGCGGCCCGGTTTCGCGAGCAGCTCGGGCTTGGGCCGGACAGGCCGATCGTGATGAGCGGGCACCAGGCTGGGGTGTGGCACCCGGGGATTGTGGCCAAGTGGTTCGCGTGCGTGGCGGCTGGGCGTGCCCTGGGAGCGCAGCCGGTCTGGCTGGTGGTGGACCAGGACGAGAACGACCCGGCGGAGATTGCGTATCCGGTGCGCACGGGCGCGGGGGTCCTGGAGCGCCGGGTGTGGCGCCTGGGCGAGCCGATCGAGGGTGTGTGCAACGCGATGCGCGGGCCGATCGCGCCCGCTGTGGTGCCGACGCCGGGCGATGGCTCGTTCGCCTCAGGAGCGGTCGGCGTCGGGCTCGAACAGGTGTTCGAGGCGGTGCGCGGTCGCGTCAAGGAAGAAACTCTTGCGCGGCAGTTCGCGTTTGCGGCGGCGGACCTGCTGGCCGGGCTGTGCGACGCGCCCACGCTGGTGTTCGCGACTGCGATCGGGAGGACGGACGCGTTCAGCCGCACGCTGGCATCAATGCGAACCGAGGCGGCGGCGTGCGTGCGGGCGTACAACGCGGCGACCGAAACGCACCGCGACGCCGGCGTTCGGCCCATGCGGATCGACGAGGCCGGCGGATCGATCGAGCTGCCGGCGTGGGATCTGACTCGCTCGATTCGCCGACCCGTGTTTGCCGGCGACGGCGGGCTGACCGGGGAGCCCGCGCCCCGCGCGCTGCTGATGACCGCGCTGGTGCGCAGTTTCGGGTGCGAACTGTTCATCCACGGGTCGGGCGGGGGCACAGAGAACAGCGGGTATGACCGGGTAACGGACGACTGGTGGTCGGCGTGGCGCGGGCGGCCGCCGCGCGCGCCAACGGTGATGGCGACCGCGATACGGACGCTGGACCTCGGTGGCGGTGCGATCCCGACCCCGGCCGAGATCGAGCGGGCGCGCTCGCATGCGCACCGGGCCAGGCACGATCCGGCGATCGTCGGCGACGAGGAGGCGGCTCGGGCCAAGAGGGCGTTGCTGGCAAAGGTGGCCGCGATCAAGCAGCGCGGCGAGGATCCGGGGCCGGTGTTCCGGGAAATGCAGGAACTTCTGCGCGCGTACCGCCAGCGGCGCGCGGAGGACCTGTCGCAGCTGGAGGCGGAGGCGGAGCGTCTGCGGGCGCGCGTGGACGAGGCTGTCATCGCGCACGATCGGACGTGGGCGTTCGCGCTGTACCCGGATGCGGCGCTGAAGTCGCTGCGCGACGAGGTCTTCGCAGCGTTCGGGGAAAGGTGACGAGCCCACTGCGCGAGCGAAGGGTGTTGCGCACGCGGCGCCGAACACTCCGTGCTCGAGAGGATTATGCAACACTTTGTGTTGATTCGCGTTTTATGGCGGCTCTCAGGTCGGCCAGGATGAGTTTGGCCTGGACCCACATCCTCACGCGCCGAAGGGTCCGCACCCAGGCCGGCAGGTGCGTCAGCAGGCCGGGCGTGCTGGTGAGGTAGCCAAACGTGCGTTCGATCGTCGTGCGCAGTGTGTACAGGTCGGAGCCGAACCTGGACACGGGATCTTCGAGCAGTGTGATGCTGCGCAGTCGGCCCGGGCTGTGGCGACGATACCCGGGCTGTGTGTCCTTGCTCGACTCGCGCCTTGGCCACACAAGTTGCCCGCCGGAACTGATCGCAACATCGTGCAGGCGGCTGGTGTCGTCGTTGGCATCCGCGAGGATGTACCCGGCACACCCCGCTTGTTTCAGCAGTATTACAGCGATAACGCGCTCATCGACGTTCAGCGGCGCGACGTGCCACGCCATCACCGTGCCGCCCTTGGCCATGAGCAGGTGCAGCGTGTAGCCCTTGCCCTTGCCGCCGAATACGCGTCCCCATGTGGCGTCGGGGTCTCTGCTATGCGGGCCGATCGGCAACACTTTGCCATCGAGCATGAACACGATTGATTTCTGTTGCTGCGCCATGCGCAGACGACGTTCGATCGTGTGGATGAGGCGTTGCACACGCTCCGTGCCCAGCCGGCGCGACATCGCCGACTGCGACGGCAGCTTCACACGGCGACGGACGCCAACCCAGTTCTCGCTCTGGCACGCCCAGTTTGTTGAGCGGTCGCACAGGACACCCCAGAAGTACACCTCAACAATGGTGGCGTCGGTGTGTGTCTGTCGGCGGTCGGTTCGCCGCCGTCCGATCCGACGAAGCTCAGCCTTGAGCACCCGAAA
>JADFGU010000204.1 GCA_022567535.1 Planctomycetota bacterium
TGGTGGATTCGGCTGAACATGTGCAAGGGTACAGCGGGCGCATCGCGGCGTCGGCTGTGCGCGGACGGAAGACCACGAATCTGCGCACAAACGGTGTCGATGGGCGCGGATTGCGCTCGGATGTTGCCGACATGCCTCGGCAAACGCACTGCCGGACAAGCCGCCAGTGGCACCCGGCGATGTGTAGTTACTTGGCATTAAGCAACCCCAGCTCCGCTCCAAGCAACACCATCCCCCTCAGACGGTAAAAAACAGCTCTCCCTTCTTGCCTCCGCGCCAAGAGGTACATTCGGTGAAAGCGACTCAAATAGTTGCTCGAAAAGTCCTGCATGCTTGGGACGGGATAGTCGCGAAAGTCCTTTGGCCTGGCCTCACCTTTCGCAAAAATCGTAGAAAGCACAGTCTTCTCTCGTGAATTGAAGTTAAACCCATTGAGGTGTTCACTCGCAAGTTCGCGCAACACTGCTTCGGCACTTGACTCATCGATCTGCTGATTCACCAAGTACGACGCAACGCTCTGCTGAGCCTTCTGAACCACTTCATCGCCCGCAGACTCAGGCATCTGTTCTGCCACTGATTGGCGGATCCTAGAAACGAATCTCGTGCATACATCATTGCTTGTTTTGAGAACAAATCGAATCTCACCGACAGATACGTTGTACAGACGCTCGTGGATTCTGGCTGGCAATGGACTCGCCTGCGCGCTTTCTGAGAATCGCTCCACCCGGCGCCGAATCGCGTCCTCAAACTCCCCCAGGTCGAGTGAGGTCAGTTCCATTGCGCCGGAAAGTCGTTCCGCAACGCGGGGGTCAAGCGACTCAATGAGGCTTTGAAGTCCAGATTGTCCAATAACGATCCACCAGACGCGGGGTACACAAAACAAGGTATCTCGAAAAGTGATTAGCAGATTCGCCAACTCGTCATCGGACAGATTTTCAACGTTGTCCAACACAACGAAGCAACCGCCAAAATGTAGGGTGTTTACGATCTCCGAAACAACCCCCTCAATCGCGTCCACGAGCCCTTCAAATGATGTGACGCTGAAGTCAGGCAATGACACTGTGCGCCCCATTGATCCTCCAAATCCCGCGATCGATAAACCGAATGAACTCCCCGATGACTGTCCACTGGATCGAATCCACCTCGCCACTGTGGCGGTTTGGTGCGGAACGCGGGCACCCGTGCTGCGGCATTCGATTTCTACGGATTTGACAAGGCTCTCAAGGACGCGGTGCGCGATATCCCCTGCAGAATCCCCTGGGTGAATTGGACAAAGTGCTTCCGCTGCAAGCAGGTGCGGCCCAAAAGCTGCCGTTTGTGTGGAGAGTCGGTACTGTTGAACGTTAAAGAACGAGGTTTTGCCTACGCCTGGAGCTCCGGAAATCACGAAGACACCCTCCGACGAACTGTCCAACGTTGTACAGAAGTCGATGCCTTGCTGTTCGCGGCCCACCAACAACTCTGCGTCGTCTGGAGAGGACTTTAGCGGTCGTGAATCGTACGGGCTTTCTCTGAATCCAAGACTATGCCACATATTCGGCATTGTTCAGAATCCTTTCACGGCTCACACAGCGTGAGCCGGCAAAACCTCAGGTCTCAGCGACCCGCTGTCTTTCCCATCACAGCCCACATCCACTGCGATAGACCGTATTCATTCTTGCTCCATGTGCTCGATAATATCCTCCCCGAACTCACTGCACTTGCGGAGTGTGGCGTTGTCCATGAGGCGTTCGAAGTCGTAGGTGACGGTTTTTGCGGCGATGGCGGCCTGGATGCCTTTGATGATGAGGTCTGCGGCTTCGGGCCAGCCCATGTAGCGGAGCATCATCTCGCCGGAGAGGATGAGGGAGCCGGGGTTGACCTTGTCCTGGCCGGCGTACTTGGGGGCGGTGCCGTGGGTTGCCTCGAAGATGGCGTGGCCGGTGTCGTAGTTGATGTTGGCGCCCGGGGCGATGCCGATGCCGCCGACACATGCGGCCAGTGCGTCGGAGATGTAGTCGCCGTTGAGGTTGAGCGTGGCGATGACGGAGTATTCGGCGGGGCGTGTGAGGATCTGCTGGAGGAAGGCGTCGGCGATGACGTCTTTGATGAGGAGGTCGTGGGTGAGCCCAGGGATTTGGGATCCCTGGGCTTTGATGATGTGCCAGGGGCCGCCGTTGAGGGGGGTGGCGCCGAAGTGGTGCACGGCGGTCTGGTAACCCCAGTCTCGGAAGGCGCCCTCGGTGAACTTCATGATGTTGCCCTTGTGGACGAGTGTGACGGAGGGGCGGTTGTTTTCGATGGCGTAGATGATGGCGGCCTTGACGAGGCGCTCGGTGCCCTGTTGCGAGACGGGCTTGATGCCGAAGCCGGAGGTGTCGGGGAAGCGGACCTTTTTCCAGAGTTCGGGGAATTGCTGGCTGAAGCCTTTTTTGAAGGTGTTGGCGTCGTCGGAGCCGGCTTCGAGTTCGATGCCGGCGTAGATGTCCTCAGAGTTTTCGCGGAAGATGACCATGTCGGTGCGTTCGGGGTGCTTGAGTGGGCTCGGGACGCCGGGGAAATAGCGGATGGGTCGCAGGCAGACGTAGAGGTCGAGTTTCTGTCGGAGTGCGACGTTGAGCGAGCGGATGCCGCCGCCGACGGGCGTGGTGAGCGGGCCCTTGATGCCGATGAGGTATGTGCGGAAGGCGTCGAGGGTTGCGTCGGGGAGCCAGCTGTCGGTTTTGTTGAAGGCCTTTTCGCCGGCGAGGACTTCCTGCCAGTGGATTTTGCGATCACCGTTGTATGCCTTGGCGACTGCGGCGTCGAAGACGTTGACAGCGGCGGCCCAGATGTCCGGGCCCGTGCCGTCGCCCTCGATGAAGGGGATGATGGGAGTGTTGGGGACGTCCAGCCCGGTGTCGGTCCTGGTGATGGTCTGGGCGCCGGTTGCGGTGGTCATGCGGGGACTCCGTGCGGATCGGTGAGTGTGTTGGAACGGCGGTGCGGCCGGGGAATGAAGGATAGACCTCCGCGGGCGTCGCGCGAGCGCTATTCGTAGAGCGTGGCGAAGTCGTGCCAGAAGGCGGGGTATGTCTTGGCGACGCAGGCGGGGTTGTGGATGAAGACGTTGGGGCGTCGAAGGCCGATGAGTGCGAGCGACATGGCCATGCGGTGGTCGTCGTAGGTGTCGAAGTGGACGGGCGGGCAGGAGCGGGCGCAGTCGACGCCGCGGTCCGGTGGTGTGATGGTGATGGCGTCGGGATCGCCGAGCACGTCGGTGTCGATGGTGACGCCGATCTTGGCGAGTTCGGTACGGAGGGCGTCGATGCGGTTGGACTCCTTGTCGCGGAGTGTGCCGAGCCCCCTGAGTATGGATCGGCCTTTGGCGAAGCAGGCGACAGCGGCGAGGGTCATGGCGGCGTCGGGGAGATCGGCGAGATCGGCGAAGACGGGTTCGAGCGAGGCGGGGGCCTGGACCGTGGTCGTGCCGTGCGCCGATTCGACCGTGGCGCCCATCCTGGCGAGCAGTGCGGGGAAGTGGGCGTCGGCCTGGAGCGAGTCGGAGGTCAGGCCGCACACGGCGCAGGCGGAAGAGAGTGCGCCAGCGGCCCAGAAGTAGGTGGCGCTGCTGGCGTCGGGTTCGATGTCGAGCTCGAACGCGGGGAGTCCGCGTTGAGCGGGTGAATCTGGGGGCGGGCCGACGCGCATCACGGAGAGGTTGGCGCTGGTGCGCACGGTGGCGCCGAGTCGGCTGAGGAGGAGGAGCGTCATGCGGGCGTAGGAGGCGCTGGTGACGGGCTGGCGCGAGGTGAGGGAGAGGCCGGCGTCGAGCCACGGCGCCAGGAGCAAAAGTGCCGAGATGAACTGGCTGGAGGGCAGCCTGGGCAGATCGAGCGTGGCGGCGCGTGGGAGTGCGGCCGGGGGCGTGATGCGGATGGGGGGGCAGCCCGGGTTGCCGGGGTACTCGATGGTCGCGCCGAGATTGCGCAGGGCGTCGCCGAGCTCGCCGATGGGGCGCCGGCGCATGCGTTCTGTGCCGTCGATCGTGACGGGGACGGTCGAGAGGAGTGAGGCGGCGGCGAGGAAGCGTACTGCGGTGCCGGCGTTGTGCAGATCGAGGGCGACGGGCGTTTGCGATTGCGGCTTCCATCGACCGGCGACGCCGACGATGTGGAGGTCCTGCCCGTGGGTCTGGACCGTCGCGCCGAGGGTTTCGACGGCGTGGATCATGACGCGCGTGTCGTCGGCGTCGAGGAGCGGGCGGTGGAGCACGGATCGGCCCTGGGCGAGCGCGGCGAGCAGGATGGCGCGGTTGGTCAGACTCTTGGATCCGGGAGGATGGATGACGGGGGTCGGTCGTCCGAGCGTCGGTGGGCGCGGGCGCAGAGGGAGCGGGTCGGGGATGGATTCGAGCGGTGAGAGCAGCGGGTTGTCGTGATGGTGTGGCGCCATTCGCTCCGGCCAAGCGTCGTCACGACTCCTTTCGGAAGACGGCAACGATGTCCTCGATGGGGATGACGAAGAGGCGATTGTCGCCCTCGAAATCGACCGGGATGGACTGTTTGGGGTTGAACAGGACACGGTCGTAGC
>JADFGU010000205.1 GCA_022567535.1 Planctomycetota bacterium
TGCGCAAGACACTTGTGTTCATAAGCCGTGAAGCGCGCGTCCGGTTCGTCGAGTCGCGTCGGTTCAATCGATTCGAGATCTTCGATCGCATCGTTGTTGATACCGGTAATTGTCGAGTCGGTGAAGTTGACCGTCAGCGAAGAATCGCCGCGGGAGATGATATCGTTGATCGCTCCGCCAATTTTGTTGCCGATGACGCCGGCCGTGAACGAAGAGTTGGCGAAACTCGCCAGTCTGGCGGACAAGCAGAAAGTCGGGCGTTTGGAGTCACAATTTCGCGGCTACCTGAGTACATCCGCCACTGCCTCGGCCCCCAGGCGTTTGGCACCAGCGATGGAGGCAGCGCCCGCGCGAGCGATGTTTGCCTTCGGCTCAAACGATATGGCGAGCAGCGGCGCAGCGGCGATGGCCAGTGCCGTGGACGTGGGCGAGGTGTTTCAGTACCGGCTCGACTCGCCCGTCACCATCGAGCGGCAGCGCTCGGCCATGATCCCGATCATCTCGACCCCCATCCAGGGCCGGCGCGTCAGCATCTTCAACCGCGCCGACGGCTCGAACCATCCGATGCGGGGCATCGAGATCACCAACTCGACCGAACTTCAACTCATGCCCGGGCCGATCAGTGTGTACGACGGGCCCGCCTACGCCGGCGACTCGCAGATCGGGCACGTGCCCGCGGGCGACAAGCGGCTGCTGGCGTACGCGGTCGATCTGAGCGTCTCGGCGATCGTCAAGAATGACGGCACATCGACGATTCAGGGTATGAAAATCGTCAAAGGGCTGCTCGAAACGACCACCAGGCGCATCCAGACCGTCACGTACGCCTTCGCCAACAACGACCTCGAGCGCGAGCGCACCATCATCATCGAGCACGCCAAGGTCAGCGGGTGGGATCTGGTCGCGCCCGAAGAGCCCGCCGAGGAGACCGACGCGCTGTACCGCTTTGAGGTCACGGTCAAGCCCGACGACGACGCGGCCCTGGCGGTCCGACTCGAACGCGTCGAACACACTATGGTCGCCCTGACCTCGATGAATATTGAGACGCTGCGATACCATGCCCGGCGCGGGAAGGTGTCGGACAAGGTGATGGCCGCGTTCCGCGAGGCCGCTCGCATCCAGGCCGACATCAACGCCGCCCAGCGCACGATCAGCCAGTTCGACGCCGAGCGTGACGAGATCAGCCGGGACCAGTCCCGCGTCCGCCTGAACATGAACAGCATCGACCGGCGGAGCGAGCTGTACACCCGGTACCTGCGCAAGTTCGGCGAGCAGGAGACCCGCCTGGAGCAGATCCTCGAGCAGCGCAACGCCGAGCAGAAGCGCCTCGAAGCCCTCAAGAAGCAGCTCCAGGACTATCTGCAGAACCTCAACGTCTCGTAGGACGCGCGGCGGTTCGGTTCGCACGCAGACCCAGGGTCACGAGACCCTGGGTTTTTTCGTGCGCATGGATCGAGGATTCTACATTCCCTTCCACCGCGTTTTGAGATCGTGCTCGACTTCGAGCAGATCGAGCACCTTGCCGACCATGAAATCGACCAGGTCGCCCACGCCTTTGGGGTCGAGGTACAGCCCCGGGTTCAGCGGGCACACGATCGCCCCGGCCAGCGTCACTCGCCGCATGTTCTCGATGTCCACCAGGTTCAGGGGCGTCTCGCGGTGACAGACGATCAACGGCCGGCGCTCCTTCAGCGTCACCTGGGCCGCCCGCACCAGCAGGTTCGACCCCGCCCCGGTCGCGATCGACGCGAGGCTCTGGCTCGAGGCGGGGATCACGACCATGCCGTGGTGGCGAAAGCTGCCCGAGGCGATCACCGCCCCGACGTCCTTGTTGGGGTGTATGAAGAGCCGTTCCGATGCCGCCGGGTCGCGCTCGAGCAGGCCCGGCACGAGTGAGGCGGCGTCGATCGACCTGATCCCCGCCTCGTCGCTCAGCAGCCGGCGACCGAACTGGGTGACAATCAGGTGCACGGCGTGCCCGCGTCCGAGCAGCTGATCGAGCAGCCCAAGCGCGTACGCTGCCCCCGACGCCCCGGTGATCCCGACGACAAATATCCGCCCGGGTTGTGCATCTTCCAGGGGCATCGACCGGTGATGCTAGCCGACGCCCTGACGCCGGGGGTGAGTCCGCGAACCCTCGGATCCCCCTTCTTATCTACCGATCTGTCAACTCCCGCGTGCCTGCGTGCCGATGTTCGGATACAGTGTGCGCGCGACGCCACCACCGGCGCCGCTCGCGTCGGCGGAGCCGACCACACGCCACGAGGTGCAGCCATGAACGCACGAAGCAGGCAAGCAGCAGGACGGATCCTCTCGATCGCGGCGTTGACAGCCGGGGCGCTGGTCGGGTGTGTCGGGTACAGCACGTGGCCGCCCGTGTCCGGGACCGCCTTCGCCAACCCGAATTCCGCCGCCAACGAAGAGATCATGATCGCCTCGCTCGCGTGGATCATCGAGCGCGATCATCAGGGCCCACTCGCCTCGCCCGTGGCGATCAACCTGCCCAGCGGCGTGACCGCCCTTCGCTACGCGCGCATGGCGCAGAAGATCGGTCCGAACGTCGAGCCTCTCTCCCGCGCCAACGCCTCCGTGCCCATCTACCACATCGCCGAGTTCAAGGTCCGCGGCTCGGAGGCGGAGGTGATCGTGCTGCGCCCGGCGACGGAGATCACGGAGGGTTCGCCCGCCGAGCCGGTGTACCAGGGGTATCGGCTCAAGCTCTCGGGCGGGTTTGACCCATGGCACGTGACGTGGTTCAAGCCGTACTCGGTCGGCACGATCTCCGCCCCGCCGCTCTCGTACATCGACGCGGCTGCGGGCGCCGAGGTCGAGACCGCGGCTGTCGAGGATTCCTCAGGGGGCTGAGGCGATCTCAGATGAGTTGTCGCGTCGAATGGTGTGCGGGACGCCGAGTCTGAGTCCGCGAAGGCTCGGATATCTGCTTTGATCTTCATACGCCCGTGATCCGAGCCTTCGCCCGCAACGGGCTCAGACTCGGCGTCCGCGCTCAGACTCGGCGTCCGTGCGGATGCGGGCGCGGCGCGTTGATTGAAAGTGCGCTCGGCGCGGGATGTCCATCGCCCGCTCCCTCCCGGTCGCGTCTCGTAGATCGCGGGTCGCGTCACGTGGGGCGCGGGCGGTTGCGCGTGTACGAGGCACGACCGGCAGGGAGTGCTCCGGTGCGTCTGCGCGGTATGGCGAAGAACACTCCCTTCCGGTCGTGCCTCGTAGATCGCAGGTCGTGCCTCGTAGATCACAGGTCGTGCCTCGTAGAACGCGGGTGCGGGCGCCGCGCGGCGTTGGCTCGGCGCTACGCTTTACTTTCACCTGGGAGACCCGGCGTGGCTGTCGATGTCGTGTGGATATTCTCACTGCCTCGCAACGGCTCGTCGGTGACGGCGTACGCCGCGGCCGAGCCCTTCGGTGCCGCCGTCGCCGACGAGGTGCTCGGCCCGTGGGACCGCACGGGAGAGCCGTACAACTACCCCGCGCTCCAGAAGCGGCTGATCGAGGCCTACCACGGCAGCCGGTGCATTCTCACACCCGAGGTCGTCGCCCTTGCGACGGAGCTGTTCGAGCTGCTGGGCGAGAAGTCCGGCCGCGTCGTCTCGAAGCACCCGCATCTCAAGCCCGCCCCCACCGAGTTCCGGATCGCGTTCCCGGGCTGCCGGGCGGTCTGGCTCATGCGCAACCCGTTGCGCCGTCTCAACAGCCTTTACAACCGCGGGTGGACCGACGACATGCGCCCGAATCACGAGCTTGCGCACTTCAGCGGCTTCGCCCGCAACTGGCTTGCCCAGCCGCAACGAATCGTCTTCGAGCAGATGCGGCGCGATCCGCGGCGATTCTTCCGATCGATCTACCGCCACTGGGGCTGGGACGCCAATGACGCGGACATCGAGCGGGCGATCGCCTACACGCGCGACAGGTATCACAGCTCGTCCGGCGAGCTCGACGACAAGCGTACGGCCGCGGCGCCGCTCTCGGAGAGCCGATGGTGCCTGCCCGAAGAGGCGCTTGAGATGTACCTTGCGGATCCCTTTGTACGAAGGCTCATGCGGCGCTGCGGCTATCCCGTGGGCAAGCCCGCGTACCGCGTCGACGACAGCGACGGCAAATGGCAGCGCCGCTGGTATTACAGGGTGCGCAAGCTCACCCCGCCGCGGCGCGTCGAGGGCCCGGTCGTGGACGAGCCATAAGCGGAGCAACACCCATGCCCGGACACGCTGGCAGGCACATCGGAAAGTGGAGCGCCCTTGGCATCTACTGGATCGTCCAGGCGCTGGTGGTGTTCGTGATTGCGACGCTCTGGCTGGGCCAGGGAGGAACGGTCAACGCGAATACCCCGGCGGGTTGGCTCGACATCGACAGGATTCTGGACATTGCTACTGATCCGGATTATGTCTTCGACTTCGCGATCGCGCTGGTTGTGGCAAGCGTGCTGCAGGGGCTGTTCATGCTGCCGGTTCGTCGGCCCACCGCCGCCGCGGCTCGGGGGTCGTCGCTGTGGCTGAGCCTGGCGATCGCGGGGGCGCTCA
>JADFGU010000206.1 GCA_022567535.1 Planctomycetota bacterium
GATTTGAACAGGCTCTGGTCAAGGTGTTCCGGAAAGTCATCGAGGCGAACACCCGGCGTCTGAAGGCCGGCAATGACAAAGTCGACAAAGACGACGTTCTGGCAGGCCTGACTGCCGTGATGACCGTCCGCATCGCAGAGCCGCAGTTTGAGGGCCAGACCAAGGAGATCCTCGGCACCCCGGCGGCGAAGCAGATTGTCAACAAGGTGGTCTCCGAGGCGCTGGAGCAGCGCCTGACCTCATCCAAACGGGCCGACAAGCACCAAGCCACCGCAGTGCTGGAGAAGGTGGTGGCCGAGATGAAGTCCCGCATCGCGGCCCGCCAGCACAAGGAGACGCAGCGGCGGAAGAACGCGCTGGAGAATTCGACTATGCCAGCCAAACTGGTGGAGTGCCGAAACAAGGACGTCAGCTCCAGTGAGCTGTTCATTGTGGAGGGCGACTCCGCACTTGGCACCGCCAAGCTCGCACGCACCTCAGACTTCCAGGCGCTGCTTCCTATCCGCGGCAAGATCCTCAATGTTCAGAAGGCGTCTGTGGCCGATATGCTCTCCAATACCGAGTGCGCGGCTCTGCTGCAAGTCATCGGAGCAGGCTCAGGCCGCACCTTTGACCTGGAACTGGCACGTTACGGCAAGGTGGTGCTGATGACCGACGCCGACGTCGACGGAGCCCACATCCGCACGCTGCTGCTGACCTTCTTCTTCCGCCAGATGACGGAACTGATCCTGCGCGGGCACATCTACATTGCCCAGCCCCCGCTGTACCAGCTCATCCGCGGCAGAAAATCGCGCTACGTCCTCAACGACAAAGAGATGGAGGACATGCTCTCGGAGCTGGGGCTGGAGGGCTCGTCGCTGATCATCCGCGATCTGAACGGCCTCAAGCCGGATGCAGAGACCCTTAGCCCGCAAACGCCCCGGGAGCTTCGTCGCCTCGAGGGGGATCAGGCGGCGCGTGTGGTCAAGACGCTGCGCAGGCTGCTGGTGCTGGTCGAGATCGCGGAGCGCCGGGGCGTCCGGTTCCCGGACCTGCTCGCCGCACGCGCCGACGATCCCAGGGGCGAGAACAGACTGCCGTCGCACCGCGTGACGTGGAATGGGGGCGAGGTGTGCGCATGGACGGAGCATGACGCATACGAGCTTGTGGAGAAGCACAACCTGCGCATGGCCGACACCACCGAGGACGATGCCCTGCACAGCCGGGACGCCGACCCGCGCCCGCTGGCCTCGGTCCGCGAGCTGCACGAAAACCGGGAGCTGGAGAAACTATTCGAGACGCTCGGAGAGTTGGGATTGTCCATCGACGACTATGCCTTGACGCGCGAGGAATCGGTGACGGGGGAGAAGATGCCCGGCAAGTATGTCTGGGTCACGCCGGTGCGTGCGGCGTCCGGGGAGGAGCGGACAGCGTCGGACGCCCCGGCCGAACGCCGGGTCGAGGCTGCGAACCTCCCGGAGATCGTCGCCGCCCTGCGCGACATCGGCGGTCGCGGGATGGAGGTCAAACGATTCAAGGGGCTGGGCGAGATGGACGCGGAGCAGTTGTGGGAGACCACGATGGACCCGGCGCGGCGCACGCTGATGCGCGTGACGATGGACCAGGCCCACCAGGCGGAGGCCCTGTTCGCCACGCTGATGGGTGAGCACGTGGAGCCCCGCCGCCGCTTCATCGAGGACCACGCGCTGGAGGTGAAGAACCTGGACGTGTGACGCCGGGCGAGCGTCCGATAGGTGCGAAATCGGAGTTTTACCGGGCCGGTTTGCAGCCCGGCCGCCCCCGGCCGCTCAGTCCGCTTCCCCTTCGGGTCGATACACCCGTCGGACTGCACTATGGCGCGGTCCCACGCGGTCATTGAGCCGCCAGAACCTTGGGGGGTCGTGTGCCGATGCCACGCGCTCATTCAACTCAGCCTACAGGACGCTCCGTCGGCGGGCGTGGAGGACGCAACTCCATCGGGATGAGCGAACGTGATCTGGCCCGGTTCGTCGACGAGCTGGGCAGGAACAACGTTTCCGAAGCGGTCAAGCGCCGCAGCTTTGTGCGCTGGCCGTACCCCAAGTCGGTCGCGGTGGGCATCAGGCAGGGCGGCGCCGGCGGGCTGGTGCTGATAGCGATGGCCTGTCGCAACCTCTCCTCGGGCGGCATCGCGCTGCTGCACAGCTCGTTCGCCCACGACGGCTCGCCCGTGCGCGTCTGCCTCAAGAAGACCACGGGGCAGATCGTCGCGATCGACGGCAAGATCGTCCACTGCCGCCACCTCCGCGGCACGACGCACGAGATCGGCGTCCAGTTCGAATCCTCCATCGATCCGCGCGAGTTCATCTCGCTGGACGGGCTCGCCGACAGCTTCACGGTCGAGCACGTCGACCCGGGCACGCTTGAGGGATGCGTGCTGGCCATCGATGGGTCCGACACGGACCTGAAACTCATTCAGCACTTCATGCAGGGAACGCGGGTGCGGTTCCGGACCGCCTCGACCCTCGAGGAGGGGCTGAGCAAGGCCGCCGAGGGCTGCGACCTCATCCTGTGCGCCCACGAGCTGGATGGCACGAACGGGGCGGAGCTGATCCGTCGTCTTCGAGAGGCGGGTCATCTCGCACCCATCCTCATCATGGCGCCCGACACGACGATCGATGAGAACCTGATCGAGGCCCGGGCCGACGCGATCCTGGCCAAGCCCATCGCGCGCGAGACACTGCTTCGGGCCCTGGCCGAGTTCATGATGAACCGTGATGGGGATCTCCCCAAGACGACGACACTCCCGGGCAACCACCCGAACCGGAAGTTTGTGTCCGACTGGGTCGGCCAGCTTGACACGTGCGCCGTCAAGCTCGAGCAAGCGCTTGAGAACAACGACGCCGAGACGTGTCGCGGGCTGTGCCTGCAGTTGGCGGACAGCGGGCCCACGCTCGGATTCCAGGCCCTTGCGGACATCGCCAACGAGGCCGCCCAGGTCGTCGCGTCGGATGTCAGCACCGTACACGCGGTCCGCGCCGTCCGAAGGCTCGTCGTCGCATGCCGACAGACGGAGGTAGACACAGATGCCGCGTGAAGGGACCACACGCCCGGACCCGGTCGAGACCGGCCCCGGTCGACCCAACTCGCTGGGCATCCACCAGCGGCAGCTGGATTCGCTGCTGGACCGCGTCGACCACGCGCGCGACTCCATGCTCGCGCCCAAACGCCGACGATACGTCCGGTGGCCCTTCCGGCAGGAAACCATCCTCCTCAAGATCTCGCATCCGGGCGGCACGATCGCGGCGGTGAAGGTGGCGTGCAGAAACCTCTCGCACGGCGGGATCAGCATTCTGCACAGCGCGTTTGTCTACCCCGGCTCGCGGTGTGCCGTGGCCATACCGCACCCGACCCGGGGCGAGCTCTCCATTCGGGGCGAGGTCGTGCGCTGCGTCCATCTGCACCGGATGATCCACGAGATCGGGATCCGGTTCGATGAGCTGCTCGATGTGCGCGAGTTCATCCCGTCCAAGCAGCGCGACGGGAAGTTCGCGGTCGAAACGCTGGAGCCGGAGGACATCTTCGGCCGGATCGTCTGCGCCGACGCTCCGAGCATCGACCTCAAGCTGGTCGAGCACTTCATCCACCGCACGCGGGCCGTGGTTTCGGTCGCGACCCAGGCGAGAAGGGCCGCCTCGTTCGCCTCGCGCGGGTGCGATCTGGCGGTATTGGGCATGGACCTGCCGGACGCGAGCCTGCCCGAGGCGGTGCGGATGATCCGCGACGCCGCCGGGCACGAGTTGCCCATCATCGTGATCGCGGACAAGAGGCAGCGCGGACTGGACAGGATGTTCCGCGAGGCCCGCATCAATGCGCTGCTCATCAAGCCGCTCACCGAGACCTCGCTGCTGCGCGCGCTCGGGGAGTTCCTGATCCATTCGAGCCAATCGCAGCGCGGGCGCAGCGTCGACGGGCCGGCAGCCGAGCCCGCCGTCCGACTGGGACTCTTCATCGCCGATCTCGCCGACACCATCCCGCGCCTGGAGCGGGCCGCCGACGACTATGACGCCATGGGATGCTACGTGCTGTGCCAGCAGGTGCTGGGAGCGGCTCCGACAGCGGGGCTGCAGACCCTGGCCAAGCTCGCCGACGCCGCCTCCGACCAGCTCGCCACCACCATGTCGATCGAGCAGTCCCGGCACCAGATCGATTCGCTCATCGCCGCGTGCCGCACCGCGATCGATCGCGGCGCCGCCTGACGCGACTCTGCGAACCCGTGTATCGTCAGACGCGGTGCCTAATCTCTCGCGTCAGATCGAGGCTGCGCTGGGCCAGGCGCCCGTGTCGCTCTCGCCCCTGGCTGGCGGGTGTGTGGGCGACGTGCAGACCGCGACGCTGGCCGACGGCTCGCGCGTGGTGGTCAAGGTCGATGCGTCTGCCGAGCCATCGCTCGAGATCGAGGGCTTCATGCTCTCGTATCTTGCGCGGGAATCGTCGCTGCCCGTGCCCCGAGTGCTGCACGCCGACGAGCGCCTGCTCATCATGACCCAC
>JADFGU010000014.1 GCA_022567535.1 Planctomycetota bacterium
GTCTCCGCCATAAAGACGACCCCGTTGAACAAGATGGTTTCCGCGTCGGTCCGGGCCGCGTACATGGAGAGCTGCAGGGAATCCCCGCGCTCCTCCTCTGAGGAGAGATCGAATACGAGGGGTTCCATGTAATTGTGTCCCAGCACCACGACGTTGTGCTTCGCCTTGAGACGAAGAATCTCGGCGATGGTTTCGGCCTTGTCCTCGTTGCCGAACTCGCGCCAGAGCTTCGCCGCCAGGACCAGGATTTCCACCGTCTGGCCGAGGCTGGGGGCCCGCTGGCGAACGAAGTCGGCCTCTTCACCACGAAGCCCCCGCAGGTTGACCCGACGGACGTGGATCGCCCGTTCGATGGTCTCGGCGAGGTCTTTTCGGTCCGCCTCGCGCAGGGCGGGGATGGCCATCCGCATGATCTCGATCTGGTGCTCGACGCTCGCTCGTCGATCGCGTCGGCGATCATCGCCGTCATCGCGATCGTCGCGCTCGCGAGACCGATCCATGTCGCGCCGGCGATCCGTCGGGCGCGGTCGATCCCACTCGCGCCGGCGGTCGCTCTCGCGCGGACGCCGCAACTGCTGGGTCAGTTCGACGACTGCGGCGGCGCGCTCGTCGCGGCCCTGCCGATGCAGCTCGCGGGCGGCGAGCGAGAGCAGCTCGATGACGTCTTCGCGGCCGGGCGCGTTCTCGCGGATGTGCATCGCCTCCTCGTCGCGTCGCCCCTGAAGCTCCAGCTCGCGCGCGTGCAGGGCCCTCTCGAGCAAGTCGGCCGCGTCGTGCCGGTCGGCATCGACGAGCCCCTCCACGGCGTAGCGCACGATGGTGAACTGCCGACGCGTCTCGCGGCGTTCGGCGTCGGCGCTCTGCTCGCGTTCGCCGCGCTGCTCCCGTTCGCGGCGGCCGCGGAGGGCCTGGTCGAGTCTGCGCGCGACGCCCTCGGCGATGTTGGCCAGGTGCTGAGCCTCTTCGTTACGCCCAATCTGCCGCAGCGCCCAGATGCCCCGCTTGAGCCCTTCGAGCACCTCGCCAGGATCCGCGTGTTCGCGCTGGGGGCGATCGTGCTCACGCCCCTGGCGCCCGCGCTCACGCTCGGTATGCTCGCGTTCGGCTGCGCGATCCTGCTCGCGCATGTGCCGATGAATGCGTTGTTCGAGCTGCTCAGCCTGCTTCATGAGCTGCTCGGCCCGGTCATGCCGACCCTGCTCGTGGGCTCGCTCGGCCTGGGCCGTCAACTCGTGCAGTCGCTGCATGGCGGCCTGGAGGTCGCGGTTGCCTTCCTGCGCGAGCGTTGGGACAGCGGTGCCGAGCGTTGCGACCAGAACGACCATTGCCAGTCTTGTCAGCCCGACGCGACGCGCGGGCCTTGCCTTGCGAAACGATGACATGTCGAGTCCTCCGTGGGATCCCACCCGGAAGATGATCGACCGGAGCTGGGGCCGCCTTCAGTTTATCACACCCGGCCGCACTTCCGGGCGGTTTTCGCGACGATCGTTTCCATCCGGTCATCTCCCGACCCGCCCCCAAACGCTACCATCGGCCGAATGGATGATTTCTCGTATCGTGACGGTCGGCTGGGGTGCGAGGGCGTGGACCTGGTGTCGCTGGCCGACGAGTTCGGCACGCCGACGTACGTCTATTCCAGGGCGACGCTCGAAGGGCACTACGATCGGATCGCGGCGGCGTTCGCGGAACTGAACCCGCTCGTCTGCTACTCGATCAAGTCGTGCCCGAACCTCGAGGTGTGCAGGGTGCTGGTCGGCCGCGGCGCGGGGATGGACGCCGTCTCCGGCGGCGAGATCGAGCGCGCCTGGTTGGCCGGGTGCCCGATGGACAAGATCGTGTACGCCGGCGTCGGCAAGACCGAGCCCGAGATCCGGGCGGCGTTGAGCGGCGGGCACTCGCTCCTGAACGACGCGGCCGCGGCCGATCGCGGCGCCATCGGGTGGTTCAACATCGAGTCCGAGCAGGAGTTCCAGGCCGTCGCGGCGATCGCACGCGAGCTTGGGGTCAAAGCCCACGCGGCCCTGCGCGTCAACCCCGATGTCGATCCGAAGACCCACCGCTACACGACGACTGGCACGAAGGAGACCAAGTTCGGCGTTGATCTCGAGCGGGCGCTGGCGTTCTTCGAGCGGTTTGGACGCGATGAGTATCTCGTCCTCGATGCGCTGCACATACACCTGGGCTCGCCGATCTACTCGACCGAGCCGTACGTCCGCGGCGTGACAAAGGTGCTGGAGTTGGTCGACAAGCTGGAATCGCGCGGGCACGCGATCAAGACGATCGATCTTGGCGGAGGGTTCGGGGCGGACTACGAGACGGACCGATCGCCGCACGCCGCCGAGTACGCCGGGGCCATCGTGCCGCTGCTGCGCGAGCGCGTCGCCAAGGGGACGCAGATCATCCTCGAGCCCGGGCGGACGATCTCGGCCAACGCCGGCGTGCTGCTCACGCGAGTTGTGTATGTGAAGGACGGGCCGGACAAGCGGTTCGTGATCTGCGACGCGGGCATGCAGACGCTGATCCGCCCGGCGCTGTACGAGGCGTTCCACTTCATCTGGCCTGCGATTGTCGGGCCCGGGCACGTGCCACCCCGGCGCGCCAAGACGCTGGACCTGCCGGGGCTCGTGCGGTGCGACGTGGTCGGGCCGATCTGCGAGACCGGCGACTTTCTCGCGCTCGAGCGCGACCTGCCGCCGGTCAAGCGCGGCGACGTGCTGGCGGTCTTCACCGCCGGAGCGTACGGCATGTCGATGGCGAGCAACTACAACTCGCAGGTGCTGCCGGCCGAGGTCCTGGTCTCGGGCGGGGCCTCGCGCGTGATCCGGCGCCGACAGACGGTGCCGGAACTGCTGGCGCACGAGCGATGAGGGCGGAGTCAGACGAGTCGGTCGGCGCTGCGCGTCGTGCGAAAGGCGCGATACGTGGCGCCCTGCGGCAGTGGTGGGTGCTGTATCTGATTGCGCTGGCTTGTTCGCACCTGGTCGAGTGGGCCTTGCATGAGGACGCCCGCACGATCCCGGCCGTGGAGAACACCGTCGTGATTCCCGCCATGGCCGACGACGGGCCGATCGGGTCCGAACAGGTCCGCATGGCCTTGCGGCGGTGGGGGGAAACGACGGGGGAGGATCGACCGCTGGTCATCCTGCTGCACGGGTCGCCGGGTTTGGCGTCGAACTTCTCGAGGCTGGGCGAGCTGCTCGCAGCCCATGAGTACGAGGTCGTCGCGCCCGACCTGCCCGGCTTCGGGCGCACCATCGGCCCCACGCCGAGCCTCTCGATCCGCGCGCACGCCCGGGCGGTGCTGGCCATGATGGACCGGATGGGCGTGCGGCGGGCGCACGTCGTCGGGTGGTCGCTCGGCGGCGCGGTGGGGCTGCACATGGCCGACCTGGCGCCCGAGCGCATGGCGACGCTGACCATGCTGGCCTCCGCGGGCGCGCAGCACACCGAGGGCTCGGGCGACTACTCCTTCGAGCACGCCAAGTACGCGCTCGGTATGGTCGTGTTCACCGCGATGCCGGAGCTCGTGCCGCACTTCGGCCTGCTGCGCGGCGACGGCGCGTGGCTCGCCTCGATGCGAAACTTCCGGGACACCGACCTGCGCCCGATGGCGGAGCTCATGCGCCGGCTCGAAACGCCCACGCTCATTCTGCACGGCCGGTACGACCCGCTCGTGGCGGACTGGGCGGCCGAAGAACACCACCGGCTCATCCCGACCAGCCGACTGGTCATGCTCGACGCTGGTCCTTTTCTGGTGAGCCATTTGCTGCCGTTCATGCATGCGGACGAGACAGCCGGCTACCTGGTCGAGTTCTTCAAACGGCATGATGAGCCCGGCGTGGCGCCGCTCACCGGCGCGTTCGTGCAGGATGGGGCCGAGCCCCGCCCGGCTATGTTCGGATTGATCGGGTCCGGGCTGGCCCGCGTGCCGCGCGAGCTGCCGTGGTGGGTGTCATCGCTCGGCATCGTGCTGGCGGCGGTCGTGCTGCCGCGCACCACAACCGCCGCGAGCGGGCTTGCGATCGGGCTGATGCGGCTGGACATCGGCGTGGCGATGGTCGGCATCGTGCTCGGCCGCGGCGTGCGATTGCGGCCGAGGCGTTCGGCACGGCGCTGGGTTGCACTCTTGGCCGGCGTCCCCTTCCTTCTCGTATTGTTGTTGCTTCTTGCGCCGCCCTTTGTGATTGCGTTGTTCGAGAGGCTGGGTGAATCAGGGGCGGTGATGGGTGTTCTTGCGATCACTGCGACGCTGATCGTGATTTCGTGGACGCCGATGCTGTTCACGTGGAAGGGGCGGCGTCGGCTTCGCGCCAAGTTCTCGCGCGCGCGACATCACGAGTATTGGCCGAGCTGGGCGCTCTACCTGTTGCTTGTGCCGCACTTCCTTCGCCTGTCGATCCGTCACCGCGGGCCGCTGGTCTTCACCGCGTGCAACCCGGCGATCGGGTGCGGCGGCGGCGTGATCGGCGAATCCAAGCACGCGATCATGCAGGGGCTGGCGCACGCGGGCGAGGCGGCGCTGCGGACCGTGCTGATCGAGGCGGGCGGCCCATCGGCCGATCGCGCCCGCGCCACGCTCGACGCGATCGCCTCGGATCCAGGGCTCGGCGGGCTGCCCGCGGTGCTCAAGCCCGACGCCGGCCAGCGCGGCCACGACGTGTTCATCGCCCGCACCGAGCGCGACGTGCGCGAGTATTTCAAGCGCGTCCGCCGCGCGGTCGTCGTGCAGCGTTTCCATCCCGGCCCGCGCGAGTGCGCCGTGCTGTGGTGCCGGCATCCCGACGGCCCGAGACAGACGCCCGGCGGCGAGCGCGTCGGGTTCATATTCGCGGCCACGCGCAAGGAGTTCGCCACGGTTGTCGGCGACGCACGAAGCACGATCGAACGCCTCGTTTATGCGCACGCGCGCTACTACCGTCAGGCCGACGCGCTGCTCGCGCCCATGGGCGAGACCGCCACGCGCGTGCCGCACGAGGGCGAGCACGTGGAGGTGTCCACAATCGGCAATCACAGCCGCGGAGCCGAGTTCCGCGACGGGGCGGACCTCATCACCCCCGAGCTCGAGCGCGTGATCGACGAGATTTCCGCGGCGTTTCCAGCGCCACCGGGCGGCGGGCTCGACTCCGGTCGATACGATCTCCGCTACGCCTGCGACGACGCGCTGCGGCGAGGCGAGGGGTTCGCGATCATCGAGCTCAACGGCGTGACGGGCGAACCTACGAATCTGTACGACCCGGACCGCTCGCTCGGCTGGGCGCTCTCGATCATGTGCCGGCACTGGGAGACCATGTACCGGCTCGGGGCGGTCCGCCGCCGGATGGGCCATCGCCCGATCGGCGTCCTGCAGCTGGCCCGCATGTTGATCTCGTTTCGGCGTTCGGCGCGGTGAGGGATCGGCGGGCACGTCCGGCCGCGACTTCGCCGACGGATAACGCCCAGGGACCCCAGCCGTGAGGGTCCGCACCCTCTCTCCTCCTATCAGCGATTTCGGCCTGTCGCTTCAGCGGGATTGCGCATATCGCGGGCGATTTCTTCCCCCGTACACGACACCATCCGCCATCTTGTCCACAGGCCCCGCTCGCGCCAGCGATTCCGGCTCGCGGCGGAGTCGGAGCGGATAGCCTTGTCATGCGCCGCCCTTACGGCGCCGTGTGGGATGATCGCCGCCATGAGCACACTGGACACCCCGACATCCCGATCACGTTCGCGCAGCCCGCGCCCGACGGTCGATGTTGGCCATCTGTTCGACCTGCTCCCACCCCATTCGCCCGAGGCCGAGATGTCGCTGCTCGGGTCCATGATCCTGGACCCGAAGGTGATCGGGGACGTGCTGCCGATGGTGAGCGCGGCGGGGGATTTCTATCTCGTCCGTCACGGCGCGATCTTTTCGGCGATCATCACCATCTTCGAGCGGCACGAGCAGGGCGACCTGGTGCAGATCGCCGACGTGCTGCGTTCGCGGGGGCAGTTCGACGATGCGGGCGGGGCCGAGTATCTGGTCCAGCTCGCCGAGCAGGTGCCCGCGTCGGTCAACGCGCCGTACTACGCGCGGATCGTGGCGGAGAAGGCCAAGCTCCGCCGCCTGATCGACGCCGCCGGGCAGATGCTCTACGAGGCGTTCCATTCCTCCGGCGACGGGCCGGAGGGCGCCGGCGAGGTGCTCGATCGTGCCGAAGCCTCGATCTTTGAGATCGCCCAGGACGACGCCAAGTCCGACCCGCAGAAGCTCGCGGATCTTCTTCAGATCGAGCTGGATCGGCTCGAAGCGGCCGAGGGCAAGGGCATCACCGGGCTCGCCACCGGGTTTGACCATCTGGACGATCTGCTCTCGGGGCTCCAGCCGGGCGAGATGATCATCGTCGCGGCCCGCCCGTCGATGGGCAAGACGGCGCTGGCGCTGAACATGGCTGAGCAGATCGCGTTCGGCGGGCGCACGCCGTTCGTCCAGGCCGCCAAGGCTGCACACGTGCCGGTGGGCGTGTTCAGCCTCGAGATGTCCAAGGGCGCGGTGACCCAGCGCCTGCTGAGCGCGTACTCGGGCATCGACTCGCACCGGATGCGCACCGGTTCGCTGAGCGACAACGAGTTCAGCGAGATCATGACCAGGGCCAGCGAGTTGAGCGAAGCCCCGATCTACGTCGATGACACGCCGGGCATGACGATCCTCACGCTGCGCGCCCGGGCCAGGCGCATGGTCGCACAGCACCATGTCAAGGTGATCATGGTCGACTACCTGCAGCTGCTCACGGCCCCGGCTGTGGCGCGCGAGAGCCGACAGGTCGAGGTGTCGGCGATCAGCCGCGGCATCAAGGCCCTGGCACGCGAGCTGAACATCCCCGTGGTCTGCCTCTCGCAGCTCAACCGCGGGGCCGAGAACCGCGAGGGAAACCGCCCGCGCATGAGCGACCTGCGCGAGTCCGGCTCGATCGAGCAGGACGCCGACGTGGTCATGCTCCTGCACCGCGAGTCGTACTACCACCGCGGCGAGCACGCCTGGGATCCAACGCATCCCGACTTCGACGAGGGCAACCGCGACAAGCTCAACACGGCCGAGCTCATCATCGCCAAGCAGCGCAATGGCCCGACCGGGCTGGTCAGGCTCACCTGGGACGACAAGACCACGCGCTTCAAGAACTACACGCCCGCGCACGACGGCTACGGGTCGTCCTACCGCGACACCGCGGGCGCCGGCGTGGGCCGACCCGCAGCCGCGCCCGGCAGCTTCCGCGACGGCGGCGGCCCGGACCGCGACCTCCCGCCCTTCTGACGCCGCGTGGATACACATCGTCGATGCCCAAACCCGAGCCCACGACGGAAGTCGTGGGTCGTGTACGCGATGCGCGCATCGTGCGAAGAAACGTCCCGCGACCGCAGATCGCAACGAGGCACGACCGGAAGGGAGTGCTCCCAACCCCTCCTTCGCCTCAGTGACCCGCCCGAGGACGAGATCTCACGATGACTTCTGCCGGCCCCCAGTTCAATCCGGGCGGCGGATCTGGCTGATGGCCCAGAGCGCGGTCCCTGAGACACCCAGGTCTTCATCTTTGGCCAATCTCTCAAGATCTGGGAGCGCTAGTCTGGCCCCGGGCCCGATACTGGCGAGCACCGCCGCGGCCCATAGTCGTCTCCCGAACAGCTCTGAATTGAGCAACCCGATGAGTGTCGGCACCGCCGGTTCTGCTTCTGCGCCAAGCTTCATGAGTGCGGAGGATGCAAAAAAGTGCGAAATGCGAGGTGTATCCTGTCCCATCACTTCACTGAGCGCGACGGACACATGAGAACTCTTGCCAGTGACCGCGTCAGAACACGCGTCAACGAAGGGGTACGATTTCGGATCAACATGCGCCCGGATGTCAGCCATGAATTGCTCAGCCCTTTCTCCGCCTCGATCACCGAACAGCGCGACCGCAACCACAATCTCAGGCCAGGGCTGTTCATCCAAGGGAATATCGCACATCGTCCCGACAGCACTCGGATCATTCAGATCGGCGAGCGCCCACATTGCTGCCGGGTGCTGTCGTACCCAACCGCGGCTTTGCAGAACACTTTTCAGCACCGACAAATCCTCCGAGGTACCCACGCGCCCCAGGAGCCGAACGACAAGATCGTCATACCGGACACGCTCCGGTTCAGGACATGGAATGTGGCCATAGTGCCAGACCACGTCTCCCACCTCGGTTCGCGCAATATCTTCAGCTGACGGCGGACGTGCCGTGGGGCCGTCGGCAAGCAACCCGGCCAACACGCCCGAGAGCACGGAGGAACGTGGAGGATTGAGGTCGTCGAGCATCTCGAGCGCGGCGAGTCGGCAGGGCACGTCGCGGTCGTTCAGAGTTCGCGCAATCGCATTGGCGAGCCTTCGTCGCTGCCAGGCGGCCAACTGGTCGTACGTGGCGCGCGTCCGAAGCTCGTCCCAGGTCGCGTCGGCGACGCCGCTGCCGACGTCATCAGGACTCACCAGGAAGACCAGAATCGAGGTGGGGACGGAGCGTTGCCAGGGCTTGCCGCCGGCCATCGCGATCGATCCGAGAGCCAGGCCGCTCAGCACACACGTCAGTCCAAGGAACACCACTCGCCAATGCCGTCTCGTGCGATACAAGCGCCGCGACCCCTCGATGGCGTGCCCGCACTCGGGACAGACGCGTTTCGTCCCCCGCGCCGGCATGCCAACCATGCTGTACCAGCACCTCGGACACCGCGCTCGCCGCCTGGACCGTCCTTTGACCAAGAACCCCCACAGCGTCACTCCAAAGCCGAATACGACCAGGCCGACTCCGACCAAGAATGGCGTCGCCGCTGACATCTCGGATCCTACGCACTCTGGCAAACTCCGATGTTTGACTCTCGTTGCACTGAACGGAGAGGCCCCCTGCTTCCGCACCGCGCAACGAGGCACGACCGGAAGGGAGTGCTCCCAACCCTCCCTTCGCCTCACGGACCCGCCCGAGGACGAGATCTCACGATAACTTCTGCCTGTCCCCAGTTCAATCCGGCCGGCGGATCCGGTCAATGGCCCAGAGCGCGGTCCTTGAGACCTCCGGATCTTCGACCAGTCGCGCAAGATCTGGGAGCGCTTGTCTGGCCCCGGGCCCGATACTGCCGAGCACTGATGCCGCTCGGTATCTTTCTTCGGCCGATTCGGAACCAAGCAACTCGATGAGTGTCGGCACCGCGAGTTCCGCTTCAGGGCCAAGCTTTTTGAGTGTCTCGAACACGTAGTAATGCGACCCCGCATCGGCATCTCGTCTGAGCACCTCACTCAGCGCGATGGACACATGAGCGCTCTTACCTGCGATCACGTTCGAGCAGGCGTCAAGAAAAGGAATGAATCTGGGGAAGACCTGCGCGCGGGCGTCCTCTATGAGTTGTTCTGCCCGCGCTCCGCCTCGGTCCCCGAACAGAGCGACCGAAACTATAATCTCAGACCAGATTTGTTTGTCCCAGGAATCGCACAACGGCCCGACCGCGCTCGGATCGTTCAGCGTTGCCAGTGCCCGCCTCGCTTCTCTATGTTGTTGCCGCCACGGACGGCTTTTCAAAACATCCACCAGCACCGACACATCCGCCGAGGTTCCGACGCGCCCCAGGAGTCGAACGACAAGGTCGTCATGCCGGAAATGCTCCGGTCTGGGGGGATGAGTCATGATCGTGTAAGTTTCGCCCAAAACGTATTTCACCGGCGGTGGCCCCGGCGTAGGGCCGTCTCTAAGCAGCCCCGCCAACACGCCTGACAGCACGACGGAACGAGGAGGATTGAGATCATCGAGCATCTCGAGCGCTGCAAGTCGTGAGGGCACGTCGCGCTCCTTCAGAGTTCGCGCAATCGCATTGGCAAGTCTTCGTCTTTGCCAGGCAGACAGCTGGTCGTACGTGGCGCGCGTCCGAAGCTCGTCCCAGGTCGCGTCGGCGACTCCGCTGCCCACATCATCAGGATCCACCAGGAAGACCAGAATCGAGGCGGGGACGAAGCGTTGCCAGGGCTTGCCGCCGGCCATCGCGATCGATCCCAGCGCCAGGCCGCTCAGCACAAGTGTCAGTCCAAGGAACACCACTCGCCAATGTCGTCTCGTGCGGTAGAGGTACCGCGTCCCCTCGATGGCGTGCCCGCACTCGGGACAAATGTGTTTCGTCCCCTGCGCCGGTGTGCCGACCATGCTGTACCAGCACCCGGGACACCGCGCTCGCCGCCTGGACCTTCCTCTGACGAAGAACCCCCACAGCGACATTCCGAGGCCGAAAACCACCAGGCCGATTCCGATGAGTAATGGCGTCGCCGCTGACATCTCGGATCCTACGCACCGCAGCAGAACTGGGTGTTGCCTAAACTCTCAGATCACTGTCTCCGCTCAAACTTGGGTATTCGACTGGCGTGCTCAAGGACAGCCCGCAACAAATGCATTCTGAAAACACAGGAAGTCGAAGATGTCACAGACCGGGTCGGGATCGCAGTCACAGGCATACGGCTCGCCCTGCACAAATGCGTTCTGGAAGCAGAGGAAGTCAAAGGTGTCGAGGACGCCGGACTGGTCGCAGTCGGCGTAGCACACGGTAAACGTGCTGGGTTCTGAATAGGCGTATCCAGCCAAAATCTCGCCAGCAACCAACCAGGTATACGTGGTTGCGTCCGCCAGAGGTGTCGATGCCGGAACGACGTAGAACTGTGTTGTCAAGTTTCTTGGCGCCAATACAATCGCGCTCGGATCCGTGGTGAGCCCTTCGAAGACGGTGAGGTGCCACTTGTTGTTCTGGGGATCCGGGCCCCAGGTAAACGTCGGGGTGACGGAAGTGATATAACTGCCTTTGGGCGAATCATCCGGCACGGTCGGGTCTAGTTGGCGCGTTGGCCCGGTGACGATTGTGGGAGCGATTATTTCTATCGACTCCGCAAAGCGGTACATGTCCCACTTGGCAATCCTGTCGGTCAACGGTGGATCTGCGGGAGCCGAACTCAAGAAACCAAGTGCGCGATTCGCTTCGTTGGTGAGCGATTCCTCAATGCGCTGAGTTTGTTTGCGCATCGGCCCATCAAGCTTGCCTTTACCACTCTGTTGCCGACTAAACGGGTGAGATCCTGCTGTCAAGTGTACGTCAAGATGATCGCGCAATCTCCACGAGTAGCCATCTTCGATCCACCCGTGAGTTGATTGGATGCCCATTTGAGCAGTTTCAATATAGTATCCCATTTCCTGGTCCCACAGAATCCTTTGAGGTGACAGATACTCCAACCATGATACCGGATGTCCGGAGGTGTTTCGGGCATACAGGCCCGCGCTGAGGTTTCCGTCTTCGTCAACCTCGAATACGGGCACGCTCTTCGGAACGAGTGTGGCAGCATCCGCGCCAGGCGCCAAGAGTATGTCTCGTGTCACCACTTCCATCCGACCATCGTCGAGATGGACCAGAACCCGCTCCGGCACGGTGACCAGCCTCCCCGCCGGCGTGTCGCGGACTGGTTGAGCATTGGCCGATTGCAGCGTGACGACAACCGCCGCCAGAGCGAGCGATACTGCAATCAGGGCATCGCGCACTGCCGCGCCCGATCTCGCCCAACCCGAATGTCCATGAGTTGATATGACTCGCATGGCGATCTCCTCAAATGTGACTCATTCCAGTCCCACTATCGGCTTCTGACCACTGGCCGCCAACACACACAGCGATTGCGAGGCGAGGATGAGCAGCGCAAGCTTCATCGTGGTGAGTTTACGCATAGAGGCAATGCAACGGATGCGTACAGAACCCGATAGTCGATTTCTTTCTTTGCATCGAGTGGAGAGACCCCCTGCTGGCGCAGGGGGCTCTGTTCTGGTGGTGTGTTGAGATTACGCCAGCTGCAGCAGTTTGCGACCTACCCACTCGGCGGTCAGCAGGAGCACGAGCAGGGCCAGCACGATCGGCTTGTCCCAGAGCGTTTCGATGTCCGGCACGCCGGTGATGGTGACTTCGCGTCGCGGCAGGAGTGCCGGCAGCTCGTCGATCGAATCGAGCGCGAGCACCGTGCCCTCGGTCTGCTCGCTCAGCGTCGCCAGCAGCGCATGGTCCGTCTCCGGGCGGCGCAGCTCGTCGTTTGGCGTCAGCACGTCCAGCGTCGCGGAAAGTTCGAGCCCGGACAGGAACGGGTCGGTCGGCTCGAGCACATACCGCCCCGGCTCGTCGGGCACCCACGCTGCGGAGTAGGTCTGGCTCACGTGCCGGGCTGACGCGCTCTGCTCGGCGGACAGTCGCAGCGTGACGCCCGCCCACGGCTGGGCCTCGGGCGTCGGCTCGACACGCCGAACGCGCACGCTCACCGTCGGCAGCTGCTGGTCCACCAGCGCCTGGTCGAGCAGGCGCAGCTCGACGCGGACCGGCTGCTCGATCTCGGCGCGGCGGGGGCTGGTCTCGAAGATCGCCCCGCGCGCCGACCGGGCCAGGCTCTCGCGGCCCTGGCTCCGGATCAGCGGCAGCCAGAATCGCTCGTACAGCGCCTCGCCCCGGCCGTAGCGCCAGCGCCAGATCTCGTCCGTCCCCACGTACACAACCGTGCCCGCGCCGTAGCGCATGGAGAGGACGATCGGCGTGGGCGCGTCGTCGCCCTGCACGACCTCGGCCAGCACCTGGGCGGTCGGCTTGACGGCCTCGGGCTCGATCCGCTGCGCCCAGTACAGCCTGGACCATCCGGTGGCGGGGTCGCTGAGCACCTCGGGCCAACCTTCCGGCCCGTCGCCCAATTCGAGCACGCCCAGCGCCACCGCGACATCAGTGCGCGTCATGGTCACCGCGCGGCGATACCGCACGATGGGCTCGAGCCCGCTCGGGAGCAGCCCCATGCGGATCGGCAGCAGGTCGGCCAATGGCGAATCCGCCCACGCGGTCGGCGTGAACCCCGGGCCCGCGATCCACAACAGACCACCGCCGCGCACCGCGACGTGCTCGCGCAGGTTCGCCAATTGCTCCGTGCCGAACAGTTCCGGCCGAACGTCGCCGATGATCACCACGTCGAACAGCGCCCACTCCTCGGGCGACCGGGGAACAGTTGCGAGGAGGCGGTCGCCCTCCTGCGTATAGCTGCGATTGGCCGCGAGCATCACCGAGCTGGAGGTGATCGATTCCTCGCGCAGCAGCAGGGTCGAGAGGTAGTGCCGTTCCCAGCGCGGGTACCCCTCGAAATACGCCACCCGCATCGGCCGATCCACCAGCTCGATCGCGATCTCGGCGTGATTGTTCTGTTCGATCAGGTCGGGGATGTCGAGCACGAGGCGGACGGCCCATGCCTGCTCGCCCGCGTCCCTGGGCCGAACCGGGATCGTCACCCACGCCGTCCCGTCCTCCCAGACCGTCGGCAGTGGTTTGTGAGCCAGGATCAGCCCGGTGCTCCGCTCGACGACCTCGACCCGCCCGGCCAGCGCGCGGGTCAACGATCCGAGCCGATCGATCCGCACACGCACCGGCACGGTGTCGTCCACGAACGCCATGGCCGGCGCGCGGGCCTCGGCTACCGCAAGATCACCCACCGGGTCCGGGCTGCCCAGCGGGATCGTGATGACGGGGATGCGTTCGGCCTGCAACCGTCGCAGAGACCGACGCGTCGGCTCGTCCATCGACCGCCCGTCGCTGAGGATCACGACGCCCGAGATCGGCCTGGCGGCGGCGCGGCGCAGCGCCTGGTCCAGCGCGCTGGCCAGCGACGTGCGCACCCCGACGGGCTCGCCGAGCTCCACGCCGACCACCTCGCCGTCCAGACGCTTCGGCGGCAGGTCGTACGCCCCGGTGTCGAACCCGAGCCACAGCAGCGTGCGGTCGTTGTCCAGGGCGCGCCACATCGGCCAGTGCTCGGCGATCGCCCGCTTGAGTTGCTCGTCGCGCGCGACGCGCCGCCCGTGAGTCCCCGCGTCGGCGATGGTCATGGACGCGGACCGGTCGGCCAGGACGATGACCCAGTCGCGCTCGACGCGCTCGTTGGATCGGACCAGCTGCGGGCCGGTGAGCACGATCACAAGCAGCACGAGCAGCAGCGTGCGCACCAGCGCCAGCGCGCCGCGCCCGCGCCGATTGCCCGCCAGCCGACGATAACTCCAGAGCGCCAGCCCCGCCGCGGCCAGCACCACCGCCAGCCAGGCCCAGGTCGAGATCGGCCTGGCGAGTCCCAGCGACACGCCCTCGCTTCCGAATTGCAGCTCATCCAGTCCGAACAGCCATGTGAGTGCGTCGATCATGCGGCGGCTCCGGCTTTGGCGGCCTTCGTGGCGACCGTCGCGTGGCTGAACCATCGCGCCAGCGCCACCTCGAGCGCCGCCAGCAGCAAAGCCGCGATCAGCAGCGGCAGCGACGCCTTCGTGTCGTCCGGGGCGTCGGTCAGGATCTCGCTCACGCTGACAGCGTCGCGCACCGGCGCGGCGCCGGTGGCATCGTCGTCGGCCAGCCAGCGCACGCCGGCCCCGCTCAACCGGCTCAGCCACGAGCGCGCGGCGCCCCGGCCGAGCGCGTCGGTGCGCCCCGCGGCGGGGTCGGCGTTGACGGCGATCAGCCCGCGCTCCACGCCACGCTCGTCCACCGCGCGCCACAGCCCGGCATGGCGCAGCGGCACGGCGTGCGCCAGTGACACCGTCCGCCCCGCGTCGTTGCGAAGCTCCACAACTCCCGCCGGCGTCTCGAACGCAACGCCCGCTGTCGCCGTCCACGAACCCGAAGCCCGGCCGACGCCCTGGCGCAGGATCTCCTGCACCAGCGGCAGGAATATCGGCTGGGCTGCCAGGTCCGTCCACTGCGCCCCAAACGACGACGCGAACAGCACCACCAGCCCAACACCCGTGCCATCGTCGCCGCCGGGCGCTGCGGTGACGAGGAACGGCTCGCCTCCCTGAAGCTCGACCAGCCGCGAGCCCGCGTCGCTTCCGGATTGGCTGCCGCCGGAGATCGACAGCGACTTCCACACGCGCACCGGCCGCGACAGCTCCTGAAACTCCGCCGCGATCATCGCCAGCAGGTCGGATTCAAGCGGCACGCTCCGCTCGGCGGCGAGGCCCAAGGCCGGGTCGTGCTCGCGCGGCTCGCGCCCGATCGTCCAGTCGAGATCGAACGCCGACGTGAACGCGTCGGTCCACACCGTCACCCCCGCGCCCGACGGCGGGACGACCACGATCAGCCCGCCCCCGTCGGCCAGCACCCGCAGCCGCGACCACGACCCGCCGTCCAGCAGGTCCGGGTGCGTGACGAACACCGCATCCAGGTCCGCCAGCCGCGCCGTGTCCAGCGAACCCGGGTCGATCGTCACCACGTCGATCTCGCCGGAGGTCTCGCGGGCGGTGAACCGCTGGCGGTCGATGACGATCGGCGACAGCGCGATCCGAAGCCAATCAGCCGAGTCGTTCGGGTTCAGCCCGCTGCCGTTCAGCGCCCGCCGCGGCGCCACGATCGCCACGCGCAACGAGCGCCTCACCTCGATCGGCCGGCGCCACACGTCGTCGCCCGCGACCGCGTCCGGCGATGCCTCCACCACCACCACCGCACGCCCCGGGCTGGGCGACGCCGAGAGACTCACCACGCGCGTCGTCTTGGTTTCGCCCGGTTTCCACGCGACCTCGGCGGAGGTTGCGGCCTCGCGCCCGTCGGCGGCGACGATCCGCACCCGAAGATGAGTCTCGCCGGCCCGCGACACCCACGGGCCCGAGCGACGCAGCGCGACCCGGATCGAGCTGGTGCTCGTCGCGTCCGGGGCAGCGGCCCAGTCCGTCAGCATCACCGTGCGCAGCGGCTGGACCGACTCGATCGAGACGTTGTCCACGCCCGTCGCCGCCGGCAGGCTCGCCAGCACCACCGCGTCGTCGCGCTCCGTCAGTTGCACCAGCGGTCGATCCGTGTCGGCCGAACCCGCCAGAAAGTCGCTGAGCACGAGCACGATCGCCCGTCCCTGCCGCGGCTCGGTCTCGGCAAAGTGCGTGCGCACCCGCTCCGCGGCCCCGGTCAGGTCCATCGCGCTGTGCGTCGGCGTCAGGTCCGCGATCAGCCCGCGCACGGCCGACGTGTCCGACGTGGGCGGGAGCACGATCGCCTCGGCCGGCCCGCCCAGCGCCAGCAGCGCCACACGGTCGCCCGACGCCGAATCGAGCTGTTCGATCGTCCGTCGCGCCATCTGTTTGTGACGCTCCAAAGCCGTGCGCCCGTCGGCGCCCGTGGCCGAGGACGCCAGGCTGTTGTCGATGAGCAGGTACAGCGTCGTCGCCTTGCGACCGCCCAGGAGCCCCGCGGCGCCGAGGATCGGCCGACCCAGCGCCAGCGCCAGGCATGCGATGAGCAGGCAGCGCGTCGCCAGCAGGAGCAGTTGCTCCAGGCGCAGCCGGCGCTTGTGCTTCCGGTACGCCTCGAGCAGGAACCGCATCGCCCCCCACATGATCGGCCGCCGCCGCCGACGCATCAGCAGGTGGATGATGATCGGGATCGCCACAGCCGCAAGCCCCGCCAACGCAAGCCCAGGGTGGAGGAAGGTCATCGAGCAGTTCCGCGGGCCCAGCGCTGATTGTGCGGGCGAGTGAGTGACGAAGTGACGGAGTGACGGAGTGACGGAGTGGGGGGAAGGGAGGATTCCATGTCGTTATGCCCTTGCTTTTACTGGTGATTTGGCCCGTTGTCTGCGTTCGAGGCTCGCGATGAGGCCCTGGAGCACGCGGTCAGCTTCCGCGATCTGATCGAAAACGCCATCGTCGGGCGCGATGAGCCTCAGCTCTGTCGCGATCTCCACGAGCGTGTCAACCTCCGCTATGGAGCCGCGAGCGATCCGGAGATAACGGAGAAAATCCGATGTCGTTCCCCGCCCGTATCCCTCCGCGATATTGGCGGAGACGGACACCGACGCTCGGCGGATCTGCGAAGTGAGCCCGTACCGCTCCTCGGCGGGAAAACCGCTTGTGATCCTGTAGACGTTGACAGCCAGCGCCTTGGCCTTCTGCCAGGCGATGAGGTCTCGAAATGTGTTTATCGCATCGCTCATCACGTCGAATTGGTCAAGCCTTTCCGCAATACGCTCACTCCGTCACTCCACGCTTCTCGCGTCGTATGCGACCAACAGTCGGCTCGGAGAGCCGACCTACCAGTCCGTCACTCCCCCTACCCATACTTCCCCCTCTTCATCTGCGCACTTCGCCGCGCCACGAACGTCGCCAGCGGCGGCCCGAGCCAGTCGTGCGTGTTCACCTGCTGGAAGTCGAACCCGAAGCCGCGCGTGGTTCGTTCGAGCTGCTCCGCGTGCGTCGTGATCGCCTCGAGGTACGCCGAACGCAGCGCACGCGGATCCACGCGCAGCATCGGCTCGCCCTCCAGGCCGACAAACGGCGTGGTCTGCGTGAAGTCGAACTCGACCTCGTCGCGGTCGACGACCTGGAACGCGATCAGGTCGTGCCCCCGGTGCCGAACGCGCGCAAACGCCGCACGGATCTGATCAGGATCGACGAAGAAGTCGCTGATGATCGCGATGAGGCATCGGTTGGTGACTTTGGCCAGCATCTGGTCGACCGCCCGCCCGATGTCCGTCGGCTGATCGATCGGGTGTGTCGAGAGCGCCCCGACCACCTGCCGCCACGTCCCCATCGCGCTGGACCGGTTGACCATGGCGCGGATCGCGTCGGCATAGACCACCAGCCCGGCGCGGTCGCCCTGTCGCAGCGTGATGTAGCTCAGGGCCGCGGCCAGCGCGGTTGCGTGGTCGAACTTGGTCCAGTTCAATCCGCCGCGAGGGCTCAGCTTCTGCCCGATGCCGCTGGCCTCGGCGAACCGGCGCGACCCGTACGCCATCGATCCCGACGAATCGACCATCACGATCAGGTCCAGCGTCGTCTCCTGCTGGTACTGCTTGAGGTGCAGCTTGTCCGTCCGCGCGAAGACCTTCCAGTCCAGGTGCCGAACGTCGTCGCCCGGCACGTACGGCCGGTGCTGCGCAAACTCGACACTGAAGCCCTGGTAGGGCGAGCGGTGCTGCCCGCTCATGATCCCCTCGACGATCATCTTGGCGCGCAGCTCGAACGACTTGAGCCTGGCCAGCGTCGCCGGGTGCAGGTACAGCGTCGCGTCCTCTTCCGGGGCGCGCTGGGCCGTCACGGCGGAGCGTGTTTCGTCTGCCATCTACACGATGCTACCGGGTTCAGACCGCCCGGGTGCGGCTCGCGGGCGTTTCCGACCACAACGCCAAGGGCGTTGGTTCAAGCCGCGTCGATCACGACCCGTCCCACGCTCCGCCGACCGCCTGGGCGATCCGGGGCGCGACAGCCCGATCCAGCGGGTCGGGCAGGATGCGCTCGGCCGTCGGGTCCGGCACCGACGCCGCTAGCGCGTGGGCCGCTGCCAGCTTCATCTCGGGTGTGATCCGCGTCGCGCCCGCGTCCAGCGCCCCACGGAAAATCCCCGGGAAGACCAGCACGTTGTTCACCTGGTTGGGAAAGTCGCTCCGCCCCGTGCCCACCACCGCCGCACCCGCCTCGCGCGCCACGTCCGGCATGATCTCCGGGATCGGGTTGGCCATCGCCAGGATGATCGGGTCCGGCGCCATCTTCCTGACGTCGTCGGCCTTGAGCAGGTCGCCCCGGCTCACTCCGATGAACACGTCCGCCCCCTCGATCATGTCGTGCATCGACCCCGCCCGGTCGTCCTTGTTCGTGAACGCGAGCAGCTCGTGCTTGGGCGGCGTCAGGTCGGCCCGACCGCGGTGGATGGCCCCGCGCCGGTCGCACACCACGACGTCCTTCACCGGCACGCACACGCTGGGGTCGAAGCTGACGCACCGCAGGAGCTTTGCGATCGCCGTCCCCGCCGCACCCGCACCGTTGATGACCACTTTCAGATCCGCCGGGTCGCGCCCCGTGACCCCGGCCGCGTTGAGCAGCGCCGCCAGCAGCACGATCGCCGTCCCGTGCTGATCGTCGTGGAACACCGGGATGCCCAGGTCCTGCAGCCGCTGCTCGATCGTGAAGCACTTCGGGGCCGCGATGTCCTCGAGGTTGATCCCGCCGAAGACCGGCGAGATCCGGCGCACGGTCTCGACGATCGCGTCCGGATCCTGCGTGTCCAGGCAGATCGGGAACGCGTCGATCCCCGCGAACTCCTTGAACAGCAGCGCCTTTCCCTCCATCACCGGGATAGCGGCGTACGGCCCGATGTTGCCCAGTCCCAGCACCGCCGACCCGTCGCTCACGATCGCGACTGCGTTGCCCTTGATCGTCAGGTCGCGGGCGCGCTCGGGGTTTTCCGCGATGACCTCGCAAGGCCTGGCCACGCCCGGCGTGTACGCAAGCGACAGGTCGTCTCGCGTCCTCAGCGGCATCTTGGGCGAGACCTCGATCTTGCCGTGCAGCCGCTCGTGCATATCGAGCGATCGTTGGAAGTAATCCGACACGCCGGTCTCCATGGAGCGGGGCAATCCTACGGTCGCTGCCCGGGCGGTTCGGATACGCTCTCGGCGCGATGAAGCTCCGCCGCATCGAGCTCGACTTCTCGGCCGATGACATACCCGGGCCGGCCCAGGACCTCATCGCCGACGCCAATGCCCGCGTTGACGCCTTCATCGACGCTCACCGCGACCAGCCGATCGCGGGCTTCGTTCCCAGCGACTTCACGCTCGCCTACGCCGCCCTGCGCCAGATCAGGCGCTCGCTGCTCGCCTCGGGCGACGCCCTGTGCGAGTGGGGCAGCGGGCTGGGCGCGGTAGCCTGCCTGGCCGGGATGCTCGGCTACGACGCCGTCGGCATCGAGATCGACCCGGACCTCTTCGATGAGGCCGAACGCCTCGCCCGCGATCACGACGCCCCCGCGCAGTTCGTCTGCGGCAGCTTCATCCCGCCCGGGGGCGAGCGGCTCACCGATCAGTGCGGCGAGGTCGCATGGCTCATGCCCGGCGGCGCCGACGCCTACCAAGAACTCGGCCTGGACGCCGACGACTTCGACGTCATCTACGCCTACCCCTGGCCGGGCGAGGAGAAGCCCATCGACGATCTCTTTCTCCGCTACGCCGCCGTCGGCGCCCTGCTCGTCACCTACCACGGCATCGACGACATCCGCGTGCAGCGCAAGGTCGCCAAGCAGGTCGGGAGGTGGGTCAGCTCTCCGAGCTGACGTGTATGTCGGCCGACTGGTAGGTCGGCTCTCCGAGCCGACGTGCATGTCGCCCGACTGGTAGATCAGCTCTCCGAGCCGACGTGTACAGCGCCGTTCCGAGCCGACCCCTCATCCGTGCCGTCCACACCTCCCGACGCAACATCCGGTTTGGGCTTGCGCTGCCGCGCAGTCGGGCGTCCGAGGTCCGCTTCCTCCCGGTCGCGGCTCGT
>JADFGU010000207.1 GCA_022567535.1 Planctomycetota bacterium
GGGGTCGCGATCCTGCGACCAGCGGATACCCCGACGTAGTACTCGCCGCGACGCTTGGTGCGGAGCTTCGTCCCGATGTGCACGCCCGCGTACTCACCCCCCGGGCCGACCCGGCCGACTCGCAACGTCTTGCGAAGGCTTCCTCGCACATATCGCGGACGGCGGCGGTTGATCTTGCGTCTGATTCGCTTGACTCGGGTGCTACCGGTCGACGCGAACCGGCCCCGCCGGTCGCGCTTGTAGCCGGCTCGTTCGACGGCGTTGGTCAGGTCGGTCTCCGATGGCGGCGCTGAAGTGTCGAAGCTGATGGCCGCAGCGCTGTCTTCGTAGGACACCCTTACGTCGAGGACGCCGGCGACGTCGGCCAGCGCGCCCTGCAGATGCACGGCACACCCTTCGCAGGTCATCCCTTCGATGCCCAGGGAGACGGTTGTCAGTTCTGAGGTCGGTGCGGCTTGCCCGGGCGGGCTCTTGGGGAGCAGGGCCCCGACGTACCTGGGGAACGCGGCGGTGGCGAAGACGACGATCGCGGCTGCCCAGAGCGCCACGCGGTTGAATCGGCGCACTGTGCGATTGGGCGTCGCACACGACGAGCCCGGCGCGCAACGGGGCGTTCGGAAGTATGCGAAGTAGAAGCCGGTGCCGAGCAGGATCGCGGTCAGCGAAAGAAAGAGCCAGCGGTACTGCTCGAACCACGCGGACACGCCGCCGGCCGAGACGCCCAGCCCGATGAGCGAGAGCGGGATCCAGCAGCACGCCGACGAGGCCAGCGCGGAGAGTACCGAGCCTCCCGTGGCGAGCGGGCCGACCCGCCGGCCCTTGCTGTCGGCGTGGCCGGCGGCTTCAGTAGTGGTGCAGCACTCGTGCATCACCCGTGTCCCATTTCGCACGTTGATACCGCGTCATGGGCGCAGCACTCGTGCGGCTTTTCCTCGATTGTGTCTGAACCACCGCGGCTGGCATGCTCGGCCAGCGCCCGCTTGACGTACCTGCCGACGGCGCCCAGGCAGCACACCCCCTGCGGGTTCTTCGTCTCGCACCAGCACGCGGTTTTTAGGCGCGTCTTGATGTCGTCAAGGACCGAGCTTCGGCCTGTGGCGCGGACCTCCGCCTCGATCTCCTCGATGGTGTGATCGAAGCAGTAGCAGACGGGCCGCGGCGACGATTGCTCCTTCACCCCGACGCGGACGGTGAGGTCGGCTCTGGAAAACGTCGAGTCGGCTTCATCGAAGTAGACGATCCGGCACTGCGGGTTGTCGCAGAAGCGGTACTGGGTGTCGGCAATTCGAGCGGCTGCGCCGGGCGTGAGCAGCGCGTCGAGCGTGATGCGCCGGACCTTGCTGCCCTTGTTGCCGCACACGGGGCACTTCGACATGGCTGATTCGATTGATCGCATGGGGAATCCTCGTGTACTCGTTCAGCCGTGCTTGAGCATCGACGACACGGCCCGCATCGCCTGGGCCATCCGCTGCTCGGCATCCGGTTGGGCGCAGGAGGTCAGGCACGCGACCAGTTCCTCCTCGACCAGCTTGACCGCGATGGAATTGAGAGCCGAGCGGACGGCGGCGGTCTGGGTCAGGATCTCGTCGCAGCATCGGCGTTGTTCGACCATGCGTTTGACGGCGCGGACATGGCCCTCGATGCGGCTGAGGCCGTTGACCAGGCTCCTGAGCGCTTCGTCTGACAGGTATGTGTTTGGTGTTGTTTCGATCTGGGACATGGGAACCTCCACCAGGACAATATCCCCCCCGGGGGGATTTATTTCATGTTCGCGCGGTTTCCGTCAGGTTCAGGTGGAAACGGACCTCGAAGTGGGCAAAGGCGTGGCTTTGTGAACCGTTGATTCTCGGCAATGGCAGGAGAATCAGCGCTCGCAGCGGCACTCCGGGCCGGCGGGGCTGGTCCGGGACGCTTCACCCACCGGCCGCGGGCCGGCGCAGCCGATGGGGCGGGCGTCGTCCGGGAGGCCGTCGCCGGTCTCGTTGCGGGTGGCGGTGTCGCCGCCGCAGGCGTCTTGCTCCTCGTCGTCATCGTCCGAGTCGCGCTCGAGTTCGACGGCGACGCTGGCGACGACCATGAAGGCGAAGGCGAGCACGGGCACCCAGGGCGGGAGCGTCACGCCGTAGCGCGGCAGGATCACATAACACCCGAAACCGAGTATGATGCTGAGGACCAGCGCGATGGAGAGGCGCTTTGCCATGACGGGTGGCTACACGAGCAGCGTGGCGGGGGATTCGAGGAGCTGCGTGACGGTCTGAAGGTACTTTGCGGCCATGGCGCCGTCGACGACGCGGTGGTCGCTCGACATAGTCATGCTCATGAGGCTGCCGACGGCGAGCTGGCCCTGGCTGACGATCGGCTGTTCTGTGGCGGCGCCGACGGCGAGGATGCAGACGTTGGGCGGGTTGATGATCGCGGTGAAGTGCGAGACGCCGAACATGCCCAGGTTCGAGATGGTGAATGTGCTGTCCTGCATCTCGTCGATGGTGAGGCCTTTCTCGCGGGCCTTGAGCGCGAGGCGCCTGGTCTCGCTGGAGATCTGCCGGAGCCCTATGCGGTCGGCGTCTTTGAGTGTGGCGACGACGAGGCCCCCGCCGCGCTCCTCGGGCAGCGCGATGGCGATGCCGATGTTGACCTGCGCCAGGATCTCGATCGCGGGCTGACCGCCGCCGTCGGCCCAGCGGCTGTTGACGTAGGGGTGCTGGTGCATGGCCAGCGCGCAGGCGCGGACGAGGAAGTCGTTGACCGTGAGCTTGACGCCCTGGGCGGCGAGCTGGTCGTTGAGCTGGGCGCGGAGTTCGAGCAGGTTGCCGACGTTGGCCACGGCGGTGACCTGGTAGTGCGGGATGCCGGTCTTTGACTCGATGAGTCGGCGTGCGATGATGGCCCGCATGTTCGAGAGCGGGACGGTGCGCGCCTCGAGTCGGCCGGGCGGGGCGCGCGAGGGCTCGGGGGTGGGGGCGGCGGTGCTGACGGCGGCGGCGACGGCTTCGGCGGCGGGCGAGGGCTCGGGCGCTGCCGGAGCGACGGGCAAGGTGGATCCGGCGCTTCGCGTCAACACGGCCTCGACGTCCTTCTTGACGATGCGGCCCGACGGGCCCGTGCCGCGGACCTGCACGAGATCGATGCCGTGGTCGTGTGCGAACTTGCGGGCCAGGGGTGAGGCGAAGACGCGCTCGGGTGTGTGCGGCGGGGTTGCGGGGGTGTGAGTGGTTGGGGTGGGGGAATCCGAGGCTTGGCCCGGGGCGGGCTTAGCGTCGGCGTCTGGGGTCGCGGCGGGTTCTGAGGTCGTCGCGGCATCGGCGTCGTCGAGGCTCTCACCCTCTTCGACGAGCACCATGATGAGCTGGCCGACGCCGATCGGCTTGCCCTCGGCGATGGCGATGCGCGCGACGGTGCCGGCGTCGAAGGATTCGAGCTCCATGGTCGCCTTGTCGGTCTCAATGTCGGCGAGGACATCGCCGACGGCGACAACGTCGCCCTCCTTGACGTTCCACTTGATGACAGTGCCGCGCTCCATGGTGTCGGAGAGGCGCGGCATTGTGATTTCGATGGGCATGGGAAGCCTCGTGTTCAGAGAGCGGCAGAGTCGCGTTGTATCGTGGCGTGGACCAGGCTGTTGCCGCAACGGTGCGCCTTTGCCTGTGCGCTGCTGAGTCGTTGTGGAGTTCTGTTCATCGGAGAATCTCTTTCACCGCGTTGACGATTCTGCCGGGGTTGGGGAGGTATGCGGCTTCGAGGTTGGCGGCATAAGGGGTGGGGACATCCTCGGTGTTGACGCGGACGGGTGGGTGGTCGAGATGGTCGAAGCCCTTCTCGCAGACCTGGGTGACGACCTCGCTGGCGATGGAGGAGAATGGCCAGGACTGATCGACCACGACGATGCGGTTGGTCTTTGCGAGGCTCTGGATGATCGAGTCGATGTCGAGTGGGCGGATGGTTCGCATGTCGAGCAGGTCGCAGTGGATGCCGTCGGCCGAAAGCTCATCGCAGGCTTCGAGGCAGAAGTTGACGGGTCGGCCGAAGGAGACGATGGTGCAGGCGTCGCCCTCGCGGAGCCTGGCGGCGGTGCCGAAGGGGATGTAGTATTCTTGCTCGGGGACATGGGCGCGGTCGGCGAGCAGGCGTTCGTTTTCGAGGAAGAAGACGGGGTCGGGGTCGCGGATGGCGGCTTTGAGGAGGCCCTTGGCGTCGTAGGGGTTGGAGGGGATGACCATTTTGAGGCCCGGGACGTTCGCGAAGAGCCCCTCGACGCACCACGAGTGTGTAGGGCCGAGCTGTCCGCCGGCGCCGTCGTTTCCGCGAAAGACGATGGGGCAGCCCCATTGTCCGCCGGACATGTAGAGCATCTTCGGGGCGTTGTTGAGGATCTGGTCCGCGGCGACGAGTGAGAATGACCAGCTCATGAACTCGACGATGGGGCGCAGGC
>JADFGU010000015.1 GCA_022567535.1 Planctomycetota bacterium
ACGAACCGATCGGTGTCGAAGGGCGTCTCCGGCAGGTAGACCAGGTGCGGGCCGTCATTCTCGTCGCGCCGCGCCAGCGCCGCCGCCGCCGTCAGAAAACCCGCGTGACGACCCATCACCACGTTGACCTTGATGCCCGGTAGGCTGGCGTTGTCGCGTGCATCGGCCATGAACGCCGTGGCCACGAACCGCGCCGCCGACGGATACCCCGGCGTGTGATCGCTCTCCATCAGGTCGTTGTCGACCGTCTTGGGCACGTGGAAGCAGCGCATCTCGCTCCCGGCCCGGCGCGCCGACTCACTCACGATGCGGCACGCGTCGGCCGTGTCGTTCCCGCCGATATAGAAAAAATACCGGACGCCGAGCTCCCCGCACACGTCCGCGATCCGCCGGCAGTATTCCTCGTCCGGCTTGTCCCGCGTCGAACCCAGCGCCGCCGAGGGCGTCCGCGCCACCGCCTCGAGCGCCGTCACGGTCATGCCGCCGAGGTCGATGGTCTCACCCCGAACAAGCCCCGCCACACCGTGCCGCATCCCCAGGATCCGCGTCACCTGCCCCAGCCGCCCGAGCCCCTCGACCAGCCCCACCAGCGACTGGTTGATGACCGCCGTCGGCCCGCCCGACTGGCCGATGATGGCTGCGCCCTCGAGTGTCTCGCTCATGCGGTGGGGACTCCGGATCGATGCCGATCGTATCCCGCCGCCGTGTACGGCATTCACGGCCGACCCCGTCCATCGAGAATCCGCCTCGACCTCGGACCGCCTGATCGTGTACGCTGTTGACCATGTTCACACTCAACCCGCGCCCAATTGTCCCGCTGGCGGCGGGTCTGCTCGCCGCGTCCAGCGCCCTGTCGCAGCCGACGAGCGACTCGCCGCTCGCCTCGCCACCCAACGGCCCGCGGCACGCCGAGCCCACGCGGCACGCGATCACCGACGCCACGGTGCACACCTCGCCCGGCCGGACCCTGGAGCACGCGACGGTGCTCATCGAGGACGGGCGAATCGTGCGTGTCGCCGCGCCCTCGGACGCCGACCCGATCGAACTGGACGGGTACCGGGTCTGGGACGGCACGGGCCTGCACGTGTACGCGGGGTTCATCGACGCGTTCGTGGAGGTTGACGCGCCGGCGCCGGACGCCGACTCGCCCGGCGTCCACTGGAACACCCGTGTCACGCCGCAGCGCTCCGCGCTCGACGGCGACGGGATCGATGCCGACACCGCCGAGGCGCGTCGAAAGCTCGGGTTCACCGCGGCCAACATCACGCCCAGGTCCGGCGTCTTCCGAGGCTCATCCGCGGTCGTGTCGCTGGCCAGGCGCGACTCCGACACCAGCGTCGACCGCCCGCCCGTGTACGCCCGGCGCGTCGCGAATGTCGTCAGCCTCGACCGCCGCGGCGGCGGGTACCCCAGCTCACAGATGGGCGCGATCGCCCTGATCCGCCAGACGCTCAGCGACGCGCGCTGGCAGCAGGCCAGCCGACAAGCGGGCGTAGACATCGAGACCAACAGCATCGACGCCCTGGGCGACGCGACGCGCCCGCTGCTGTTCGACGTGCGCACCGAACTTGAGATACTCCGTGCCGCCGCCATCGCCGACGAGTTCCAACGCCCGGCCATCATCGTCGGTTCGGGAACGGCGTATCGTCGGCTGGACGCTATCAGGGCCGCGGGTTTTCCGCTCATCGTGCCGCTGCGCTTCACCGCGGTCCCGGACGTCGGTTCCGTCGGCGCCGCCGATGCCGTCGATCTCAAAGCGCTCATGGCGTGGGAGCAGGATCCGACCAACCTGCGTCAGCTCGACGCCGCCGGCGTCACCGCCTCCATCACCGCCAGCAGGCTGAACAAGGGCGACAAGTTCCACGCCAATCTTCGCAAGGCCATCGCGCACGGGCTCGACGAGCACCGCGCACTGGCCATGCTCACCACCATCCCCGCGGAGCTGCTCGGCGTCGGCAATCTCATGGGAACGGTCCAGACCGGCCGGATCGCCAATCTCATCGTCGCCGACGGCTCGATCTTCGAGAAGAAGACCAAGATCCGCGATGTCTGGATCGACGGTCGTCGGCACGAGATCTCGCCGCCGCCCCCGATCGACATCGTCGGCGAGTGGAAGTTCGACTTCGATACACCCGGCTACGGCGGGACGCTCATCATCAAGAAGAAAGGCGACAGCTACACCGTGAAGGGTATCGGCGACGACGAAGACGCCGAGGAACTCGTCGCCCGCAATGTCAAACTCGTCGGCAACCGACTCAGCTACCTCGTGGACATGCCCGACGAAAACACCACCGTCATCGCCACCATCGTCTTCGAGGGCGACACAATGACCGGCGTGCTGCGCCTGCCCGATGGCCGGAGCATGCCCTGGATCGGCGAGCGGGCCGCGATCAAGGATCCATACGGCTCATGGAACGCCGTCGAGCTGGGCGACACCCCCGTCGAGCCGGGAGACACCGACGCGCCTGTGTTCGTCGTCGCCAGGAAAGGCGTCACCGTCAAGGCGGCCGGCGCCGAGATCGAGGCGACCGATGTCTCAGTCCGCCGTGGCGAGGTCTCGTTCACATTCGACGGCTCGGAGATGCGCATGGGCGGCGAGGTGTCCGTCGCTGCAACGATCGAGGGCGACACGCTCACCGCAACACTCACCCCCCTCGAAGGGCGGAGCAGCGTTGTAACGTTTCGCCGGGCTCAACCGGACGATGCCCGGGACAAAGCCGATGCCGACAAGTACGCCGACATCCCCGAAAGTCTCGGCTACCCGTTCGGCCCATACATGATGCTCGAACCCCCCGCGCAGGACGCAGTCCTCATCACAAACGCCACGATCTGGACCAGCGGCCCAGCGGGCATCATCGAGCGCGGCGAGATCTACATCGAAGGCGGCCTCATCAGGGCCGTCCGCTCGCTGAACCAACCGCGCTCGTTCGCCATCGCCGAAAACGCACGAGTCATCGACGCCGCGGGCAGGCACGTCACGCCAGGCCTCATCGACGCCCACTCGCACACCGGCACGTGGTCCGCTGGAACCAACGAGGGCGCACAGGCCGTCACTGCCGAAGTACGAATGCAGGACACCACCGATCCGGACCCGGTCAACTGGTACCGCCAACTCGCCGGCGGCGCGACGATCGTCAACACGCTGCACGGGTCGGCCAACCCGATCGGCGGACAGAACGTCGTCCAGAAAGTCCGCTGGGGCGTCGCCGCACCGAACGACATGCACTTGGCAGGAGCCATCCCCGGCATCAAGTTCGCGCTCGGCGAGAACGTCAAGCGCGCCCGCTCGCGCGACTCGACTCGCTATCCCCGCACGCGCATGGGCGTCGAAGCCCTCATCCGCGACCGCTTCGTCGCGGCCCAGCAGTACGCAAACGCCTGGGCCGACTGGCGGGCACGACTCGGCGCCTCGATGAACGACGACGCCCCGCAGCACGCCCAGGGCAGCGAGCAGACCATGACCGGCAGGCGCGGCACCGCGATCGACTTCAACATCGGCAGGGGCGTCCCCCGCCCGCGCCGCAACCTCGAACTCGAAGCCCTCGCCGAGATCCTCGCCGGCGAGCGACTCGTCCACTGCCACTCCTACCGACAGGACGAGATCCTCATGCTCTGCCGCGTCGCGCAGGATTTCGGGTTCAAGATCGGCACCTTCCAGCACGTGCTCGAGGGGTACAAGGTCGCCGAGGCCATCGAACAGAACGCCATCGGCGGCTCGTGCTTCTCAGACTGGTGGGCGTACAAGATCGAGGTCCAGGACGCCATCCCCTACAACGGCGCCATCATGCACGATGTCGGCGTTGTCGTCTCGTTCAACTCAGACTCGGACGAACTCGCCCGCCGCCTCAACAACGAGGCCGCCAAAGCCGTCCGCTACGGGAACATCAGCCGCGAAGAAGCCCTCAAGTTCGTCACCATCAACCCCGCCATCCAGCTCATGATCAACGACCGCGTCGGCTCGCTCGAAGTCGGCAAGGACGCCGACCTCGTCATCTGGTCCGGCGATCCGCTCTCGACATTCACCCGCTGCGAGACGGTCCTCATCGACGGCCGCGAGTACTTCTCGCTCGACCGCGACCGGATCCACCGCGAGCGCATCGCCGCCGAGCGCAACCGCATCATCCAGAAAGTCCTCGGCGAGGATTCCAAAAAGGACAAGAAGAAGGGCGACGCGGAGGACAAATCCGAAGACCCCGGCCTCATCGCCGACCCCTACGCCGACGCGCTCCGCGAGTACTGCCTCGACCTCTACCTTCGCGGGCTCGACCCGATGTCGCACCTCTCGGACGGCTGCGGCGTCTCGCTCCTGGAACACCTCGAAGCGTTCATGCAGGGCCGATCAACAAACCACTCACACAACTGAACGGCGACCGCAATGACCAAACACCACACACATCTGACCCTCGCGGCCCTGGCACTCGCGACCCCCGCCCTCGCGCAGGATCTCACGCACAAGGCCCCGCCACAGGACCACCTGATCGCGATCGTCAACGCCACCGTTCACACGATCTCCGGTCCGACGATCGACACCGGCTACGTCGTCTTTGAGCACGGCGTGATTACCCAAGTCGGCCAAGGCGGATTCAATCTCACCGGCCCCGGCGAGGTCATCGACGCCACCGGAAAGCACGTCTATCCAGGGCTCATCGGAGCCGTCACGCAGACCGGGCTCACGGAGTTCGGCTCGCTCGGCGATACTGTCGACCACAACGAACTCGGGCAGTTCAAGCCCGAGGTCCGCGCCGCCACCGCCGTCAACCCCGACTCGGCCATCATCCCCGTCACACGGTCGGCCGGGATCCTCGTCACCGGCGTGTTCCCGACCTCGGGCCGGGTGCGCGGCCGCGCGTCCGTCGTGCAACTCGACGGCTGGACCTGGGAGGACATGACGGTGCTCGGCGACGCGGGACTCGTCATCTCGTGGCCCAACGCACGCCCCATCCGCGCCCCGTGGATGAACCGGAGCGAGAGCGAGCAGCGCGACCGCGCCCGAAAGGAACTCGACGAACTCTCGCAGTTCTTCGACCAGGCCAAGGCGTACATGGAAGCGCGCGCCATCGACCCGACCGTCACCACCGACATCCGCTTCGAGGCGATGCGCTCGGTCTTCGCCGACGGCCCGCAGCGCCGGCCGGTGTTCATCTTCGCGAACGACATCGATCAGATCACCGACGCCGTCACGTGGGCCGCAACGTACGATCTCGGCGTCATACTCGTCGGCGGCCGCGACGCGCCGCTGGTCGCCGAGCTGCTCAAGACGCACGGCGTGGGCGTGATTGTCTCGGGCACGCACAAGTTCCCAAAGCGCAACGACTCGAACTACGACGATGCGTTCACGCTCCCCAAACGACTCCAGGACGCGGGCATTCGCTGGTGCCTCGCCAGCGGCCAGGGCGCGGCGCATGAACGAAACCTGATGCACAACGCCGCCACCGCCGTCGCCTTCGGCCTGTCGCAAGGCGATGCCATCCGCGCCATCACGCTTTCCGCCGCCGAGATGCTCGGCGTCGCGGGCACGCTTGGCTCCATCGACATCGGCAAGAGCGCCACGCTCATCATCGCCGACGGAACGCCGCTGGAGATCACCACCAGCATCGAGCGAGCCTTCATCGACGGCCGCGACATCGATCTCACCAACAAGCAAACCAAACTCAACGACAAGTACCGCGAGAAGTACCGCCAGCTCGGCGTAGACAACTCCGGGAACTGACCTTCTCAGACACACCAAACCGAGCCCCCACCGGCAGGTGGGGGTTTTGCGTCGAGCATGCACCAGAATCAGCCAGTCGCCACCCCGAGTTATCGGGGCTACTATTTCGCCAACGGGGCACGTTGCCCCGCCGGCGGAGACCTCTGAACGGGGGTCACCGCTTCCGACTCCGACCGGGTTCGGAAGCACCGTCACCGAACGAGCCGCGAGAACTCGCGGACCACGAGGCCTTACTTGGGACCACAAATCCCGGGAGGTTGGCAATGACCGATTCATCTGGCACACCCCGAAACGTGCGAAAGCGGCTTGAGACCGCAATCGCGAAACACGGGCAAGCTGCAGCTGACATTAACGAACGGGTTCTCGCCATTGAAGGCTGGTTCAATTCGCTCCCAGCTTGTACAGACGCAGTTGTGCATGGTGAACTCAATGACTGCGAGCTTTGGGCGCTCAGACTTTTCCGTAGCCAAAACCGTTGGCACATTGCGGCTGCGTTCACCGACAAGGCGAACGATGTGTTCCCGGAAGAAGGCGCCGATTGGCAAGGTATGAACAGCCTCAGTATTCAGCATAAGGCTGCGATACTTGTGCATCTGCCAAAGCTGGCTGTCCCGTTGATTGAACACTATGAGGCCAAAGTGATTCCACTGCGAGATGCTGTGGATGGATTCGATGAAGAATCCAAGGCGATCGGACTGAACCTGACGGAGGGCGAATGAGATGTCCTCCCAAACAAACGAACGGCTCGGATACCGCTGGGTCCGGACGGTTGTCTTCGGTCTGCTGTCGTGCAGCGTGCTCGGTCTCGTCGCAATGGAATTCGCATCCAGCTATCAGGCGGGCGAGGTCTATCGCGCCGGCATGAACGCGTGGATGAGTATCACGCTCGTCTCGATGGCGGCGATCACCTCGCTGAGCGACTCAAACAAGTGTGCTGATCTTGTCCGGGCGTTTGGGCAGGTTGTCAAAAAGCGGCCGAAGTAGATCAGCCCGTATCGGCTGCAACGCCTCATCCCGCTCCCTCATACACTCCCCACAAGGAGCCCGCCATGACTCGCACACTCCTGCGCGACCAATAGCACGAACAGAGCCCCCCGCGCGAGTGGGGGGTCCTCTCATATCTCCGTGTCTCTCACATCTCCATGTTTCTTCTATCGAACGATCGAAGAAGGACCCCCCGCTCGCGCGGAGGGCTCTGTTGTTCCGGCGCCGGCCACGGCCGTGCTCACCCGCCCCTGCCAAACACCTCCTTGGCCCGGTCGCGAAGCCTGGCCTTGGCCTGCTCCACCGCGTCCAGCGCCTCGCGAAGCTGCGACAGCTCGCTCTCGCGCAGCTTCAACCCCTCGCGAATGAACACCGCGGCAGCTTCGGAACGGCTCTTCACGGACCCGGACTCGACCCACGCGTCCAGCGCCCGGCTCGTGGCCTCGTCCACGCGGACCATCACGACCTGATCGCGCGCGCCCGCCGCCACGCACTCCACCGACTCCCGCAGGTCCGGCGCCACGCAGACCACCTTGACCCGCACCCCCTCGTCGCCACACACGCAGCAGCTCGCATCGAGGTGGATGCCCTTGTCCCGCAGCGCATCGCGGATGGACTCGAAAATCTGCCCGACGTTCGCTTCAATCACAGCAACTCCTCCTCGGCTCGCAGCAAGCGTCTTTGGTCGAGCAGCATTTCGACGTCGGCTCGCAGGACGCCACCTCGGGCGGGCAGCAGCCTGATTCCGACGTGCAGCACGCTGTTTTCGGTTCACAACACCGCTTCCGGGACCCGCAGCAGTCGTTCCTGGCCATGGCCGATCTCCTTTCGCAAGAGTATTACGCATTACATCTTACGACTTTCAGCACAGAAGTCAACCTCAATGCTCAGATTTCCGACGCCCCGGCCGGTTCTGATCCTCATTGGCCCCCCACGGGCAGTTCCGGCGGGTCCGAGAATGCCTGAACAGCTGGATCCTGGGCGATGAGGGCCGGCGCGCCCACTGACGCCGCGGTATCGTGCCGCCAGGAGGCTGTCATGCACACGATCACCTCGCGTCGGTACTTCATGATCCGGGCCGGCGCCTATGCCGCCGGGTTTGCCGGATTGCGGGCCGCGTACGCGTCCGGGCGCACGGATCGCGAGCTGCTGTCGCGGCCGGGCCCGGGCTACGGCCCGCTGGTGCGCGACCCCGAGGGAGTGATCGACCTGCCCGAGGGGTTCACATACGCGGTCTTCTCGCGCACCGGCGAGATCATGGACGACGGGCTGCGTGTGCCGGGCGCGCACGACGGGATGGCGGCGTTTCCCGGCCTGGACGGGCTCACGATCCTCGTGCGCAATCACGAACTCGATCTGTCGCAATCGCACCTGGGCCCGTTCGGAAAGGACATGCCACTGCCGCGCGACATTCCGCCCTCGCGCGTCTTCGACCGTGGAGCGCGCATCGAGACCCCGCCGGCGGGCATCGAGGCGCCCGACCGTGCGGTTCCCTCCCCAGGCGGCACAACCACGCTCGTCTACGACACGCGTCCGACACGCGCAGGCGAGCCGGGCCGACTCGTGTCACACTCGCTCAGCCTGGTCGGTACGGAGCGCAACTGCGCCGGAGGCCCGACGCCGCGCAACACCTGGATCAGTTGCGAGGAATCGGTCGTGAAGGCCCGGGCCGGGCGGGCGCGCGATCACGGGTACTGCTTCGAGGTGCCCGCCACCACCCAGATCGGGCTGGTCGAGCCCGTGCCGCTGCGCGAGATGGGCCGATTCAACCACGAGGCGTGCGCCACCGACCCGGCCACCGGCATCGTCTACATGACCGAGGACCGCTCCGACGGGCTCATCTACCGGTACCTGCCCAAGGTTCACGACGACTTGGCGCGCGGCGGCGAGCTTCAGGCAGCCGTCGTCAAGGATCGCCCCGGCCTCGACACGCGCTCGTGGAAAGAGCGCAGCATCGAGCCCGGCGCCCGCGTCGCGCTGGAATGGACCACGATGACAGAGGTCGGCTCGCCCGCTGACGACCTGCGCCGGCGCGGGTTCGAGCAGGGTGCAGCCCGCTTTGCACGCGGCGAGGGGATGTGGTACGGCAAGGGGGCGATCTACTTCGTGTGCACCAACGGCGGGGCGGCGCGCAAGGGGCAGGTCTGGAAGCTCACGCCCGACCCGGCCGGCGGCTCGCTCGAACTCTTCATCGAGTGCACTCATCCCGGCCCGATGGAAAACCCCGACAACATCACCGTCTCGCCCTGGGGCGACCTCGTGCTCTGCGAGGACGAATCGAGCGTGAACACGGACGGCGTGCAGCGTCTGTACGGCGTCACGCCGGCCGGCGACGTCTACATCCTTGCACGAAACCGGATGAACCGCTCCGAGTTCGCCGGCGCGACGTTCTCGCCGGACGGCACGACACTCTTCGTCAACGTTCAACGGCCGGGCCTGACGCTGGCGATCCGCGGGCCGTGGCGGCGCTGACATTCCTGCTGCATCGCACACCAGCGCCCACGCCCACGATTCGCGGGATCACCGTCGTGGTAAGTCAATTCGGCGTGCGATCGATCCCGTCGTCCGCGCAGCGACGGGCTTGAAGGACGCTACGGGCACCCGCTCACGAACGCGTTCTGGAAGCACAGAAAATCGAAGATGTCGCAGGCCGGGTCGGGATCGCAGTCGCAGGCGTACGACTCGCCGAGTACGAAGCTGTTCTGGAAGCAGAGAAAGTCGAAGATGTCGAGCGCGCCGCTGCCGTCGCAGTCGGGCATACAGACCAGGCACTGATCGATATGGAGAACATAGGCGGCACCGGAGTTCAGGCCGTTCGCATCGCTGCGGTGCGCACCGACGACCGCAAGGTCCGCGTCCAGCCCGATGCCCCGGCTGAACTCGTCGCCGGGCAGCGCGTCGAAGGCGTACACCTTTCGCCGCTGCTCCCAGCCGGAGGATGTCCGTGTGAAGACGTAGACGGCGCCCGCGTCCCGGCCGCGGTCGTCGTCGAGCCGGGCGCCCGCGAGAATCGTCTGACCGCTGATCGCGACCGTCTTGCCGAGGTTGTCGTGCGCCTGGCCGTCGGAGGCGACGAGCTTGGCCTCTTCGCTCCACTGCCCGTTCACTCGGCGAAACACGTACGCCGAGCCGGAGTTCGAACCCCGGTCGTCGTCCAATGAGGCGCCGATGACGGCTGCAGATGCGTGCACGCTGATGGAGTTGAACCCGAACCAGTCGTTCTCGGCGCCGTCTGAGGCGGTGAGCTTTGCATCAAAAACCCACGCGCCGGCTGACAGTCGGTACACGTACACGGACCCGGAATCGAGACCGTTGTCGTCGTCCTTGTACGCGCCGACCAGGGCCAAGTCCCCTTCCATGGCGACCGCGTGACCGAACTCGTCCTGCGCTGCCGCGTCGGGCGCCAGGAGCTTCACGTGCTCGCTCCACTCCACGCCGTCGAAATGAAAGATGTATGCGCTCCCGGACGATGTGCCGTGGTCGTCGCTGAACGGCGTCCCGACGATCGCCCAGTCGCCGCTGAGGCCGGCTGAGACTCCAAACCAGTCTCCGGGTTGGGGATCGCCCGGCAGCAGCTTCGCCTGCTGGACCCACCCGCTGCCGTCAAACCGGAAGACGTACGCCGCACCGGCCGTCTGACCGTTCTGCCCGTCCGTCATGGCGCCGATGAGCGCGGTGTCACCGTCGAGGGCCACGGCCGAACCGAAGGAGGCGTTGCCGAACAGAACCAACGGCTCGAGCCGAGCCCTCTGCGTCCATCCCGGCACGCCTGGCTCAAAGATGAAAGCCGCACCGCTGTTCAGTCGGCCGTTGTCGTATCTGTGCGCGCCGACAAGCGCCCGCCGGCCGCTGACCGCCACACCCCGTCCGAAGAAATCGTCGGCGTTCGCGCCGGCGGTCGGGGTGAGCTTCGCATCCTCACACTGACCCAGGGCGACGCCCGGGCACAGCCAGCACGCGAGCATCGCGGCCATGAGTCGCGACACCGGCCGCAAGACTCCGCACCCGGGCTTTTGTCCTTGCATGTTCACTCGTCCCTCCGTCGGCGAATCGGATGCCGCCGTGTGCGGATGAGCGCCGCGGCCGCCCTCACGCTTTCGCTGAGTCTATCGGCAATTCTACTCGACGAGGCGGGTCGATCGAGCGCTCTTTGCACAAGCTCGTGCATATCGTGAACCCGATCACAACGCAAACTGTCTGGGGGCGATTGAGGCGTAGCGCCACTCCATGCGCCGCAGTTCGGGCACCCGTGACTCGGTGGATAACCCGGCGGAGCGCCCGATAACGGCGACGATCGGACACAAGTCCGGATCGGGCACGGCCGATAGCTGATCCGTACGGGACCGGCCTTCGCGAACCGCTGCGTCGCGGCACCCGTAACACCCGCCGACCGCCGCGACCATTCACCTACCGCGCCGACGCCCGGTAAAATTGCGAGATGCCCGCACCGTGATGTTGCTGCTCACCATCTTCCACGTCTTGCTCGCCGGCGGAGTCGGGCTGCTCGTACTCGTCCAGGCGTTCCGTCAGCGGACGGACCTGATCAGCCTGCGGAACTTTTTCCTGCTCGGCTTCGTCCTCTTCCAGCTCATCAGCGCGGCACTCTCGTTCCGTACGGGCGACTTCGGCGACTTTCCCGTGTTCAACCCGCCGACCACCGGTCTCATCTACTCCGCCCTCATCTCCGTCTTTCTCTTCGTCTTTCTGCTGACCTATCGCCTCGGGTGGATCGCCAGGGGCCTCGCATGGCGGACACCGATCCGACCGGTCATCCCCAACGACATCGCGATGCTGATACTGGCCGTCGTGATCGTGCTCGTGGGCGGTCTTCTCCGGCTGCTCGCTCAAGGGGCGCCGGTCGAGACTATTGGAGGGGGGTTCGCCGCTGTGTTCGCGGAAATCGTGGGCGTGACGTTCCTGGCCGCGGCAACGGGCATCGCAGGGTGGATCTGGGCGCCGCGCGCCCTGAATCCGCTGATCGCGGGGATCGCCGGGGGAATCGTCGTGTTCGCGCTGAGCGTAGTCCTGTTCAAGGCGTTCGGTCGGCGCGACCTGCTTGCGGTGCTCATGGCGTTCGGGTGGGGCGCCTACCACGGGTACTGGAAGCGACTGGGCCCAAAGGCCGCGCTCATCCGCTTCGTCGCCGCCGGAATGATCGGGCTCGTCTTCCTCGCGATGTTCACCGCCGGCCGTAGCGGCCGCGAACGCAGTCGCTCCATAGGCCAGACCATCGCGGCCATGCAGCAGGCGAACTTCAAGGAGGGCTTGGTGGCGCTGACCACCGGCCAATATGCCGCCGCCAACAGCATGTACTTCATCGAGTCCAGGCCGGGCGTGTTCGAGTACGACACGCTCCACACCGTGCGCTACGTGCTGGGACACCCCATCCCGAGGGCGCTCTGGGCCGGCAAGCCCAACGCATTGGCGCGCGACGCCCCCGTTCAGGCCAGAATCCGCGGCAAACGAGCGAACTACAGCATTGGGCCCGGGATCATCGGCCACATCACCAACGACAATCCCTGGCTGACGCTGCTGCCCTATGCCATATTCCTCGCACTCCTCCTGCGCTACGCCGACGAGATGGTCTGGCTGCACCCCAGCAATCCGTTCGTCGTGCTCCCGATCGGGGTCTCTCTCGGGCAGGTCATCGCGCTGCCCCGTGGCGAGCTGGGCCTGTTCCTCTTCTGGGGCGTCGCCTCGATCATCCTGGCGGTGATGTTCATGTTCGTCGCGTCCCGGTTGCTCGGCGTCCTCGGGCTGGAGGTGTACGAGCTCTCGGTCGCCGATGACGACGAATTCGGTCATGCCGCCGACGAGTACCATACCGGCGCCGCTTGACTTCTTGACCGGACCACCCGATGCCCTCCGAAGCCAGACGCGCCGTCACCCGCATCGGCACCAACTACGCCCGGCTGTTCATCTCGCTCGTCTCGGGCGTAATCCTCGTGCCGCTGCTCATCGCGTGGCTGGGCACGCCGGCCTTCGGACTCATCTCGTTGCTGGGTGCCTCGGTGGGCATCGCCGCCTTGGCCCAAGACGTCATCCGGCAGAGCCTGATTCGCGAGCTGGCCGCGGGTTACCACGCTGGGGACGAGCCGTTCAAGCGGGCGTACAACTCGGCCTACGTCCTCTCCTTCGCGGCAGCCGCCTTCACCGCCATCGCCTTCCTCGCCCTGTATTTCCTCATCCCGGTGCTCAACATCCAGCCGGGCCTCGTGTCCGCCGCCCGCTGGCTCATCGGCGCCGAGGGCGTCTACATCACGCTGCTCCTGCTCGTCGCGCCCGCGTTCAACATGTACGTCGTGACCGAGCGGTTCGTCTTTCACAACTTCCACACCGCCGCCTTTCGAAGCAACTACCTCACCGCCGCGGTCATTCTCTACCTCTGGTTCGACTTCGCGGACCCGGGCGCGGCGATCAAGGCCTACGCGCTGCTCACCACGGCGCTCAACCTTCTGCTGCTCGCGTTCGCTGTGGTCCGCGTGGTCCTGATCGATCGTCGGCTCATCCCCTCGCCGCGGTATATCTCGCGCGGCACGCTCGGCGAGATCTCGCGCTCATTCGGGTGGAACACCGGCGTCATCCTCGCCATGAACCTCCACGAACGCATCCCGCAGTTCATCGTCAACATCGCCTTCGGGCTCGGCACCAACGCGCTCTACGGGCTTGCGCTTCGGCTGGCCGGCTACGTCCGCATGATGACGCTGGGCATGACCTTCGGCCTGGACGCCGTCTCCTCACGCCTCAGCGCCGCCGACGATCACGAACGCATCAAGGCCCTCATCCATCACGCGACCAGGCTGCACGCTTTGGCCGCGCTCCCGGGCGCGCTGTTCGTCTTCACCCTCGCCGAGCCGCTGCTGAGGCTGTGGGTCGGCCGGCATCTCGACAACCCGGACCACGACATCCCGCTCACCGTCACCCTCGTGCAGATCATGATGTTCGCGCTCATGTCGCGCGCCATCTCCGACGGGTGGATCAAAGTCCTCTACGGAGCCGGGCACGTCAAACGCTACGCCCCGCTGGTTCTGGTCGGCGGCGTGCTCAACCCCATCGTCGCTGTCCTCCTGCTCATGGTCATGCCCTCGTCGCTTCGGCTGCACGCGCCGGCGATCGCGTTCGCGGTTGTCTTCACCGTGGTTCACATGCTCTTGCTGCCAGTCGTGGGCGCCCGCTGCCTCGGGGTCACGGTGCGCGACATGATCGGGCCGGTGCTGCGCCCGGCGATGGCGCTCTTGATCCCCGGCGCCGCTCTGGCGCTCGCGTCCAATCGCATCTCCGACGCCCAGGCGTGGTCTCTGCCCGTGCTGGGCCTTGTCGCGGGCGCGTACGGTGTGTTGTACGGGCTGTTCGCGCTGTTTATCGTCGTGACGCCCCGCGAGCGACGCCGCATCAGGAGCGCGCTGCTCGCTCGTCTGGCGCGACACCAGGCATGATCTCCATTCAAGCGCGGTATCGCTCAATACCTTGCATCCTCATCGAAACGGACGCCGAGTCTGAGCCCGCTGCGGGCGAAGGCTCGGATCGCAGGCGCAGGGAGGTCGTCAGAGATATCCGAGCCTTCGCGGACTCAGACTCGGCGTCAATGCTGCGTCTTGCGCATCCACGCCCACTGCTGTGCCACTCCCTCGCGGAACGGCGTCGCGGGTTCGTACTCCAGCTCCGACCGCGCCCGCGACAGGTTGGCGTATGTGCGCACCACGTCGCCCGGCTGCATCGGCTCGCGGGTCACGATCGGCTCGTTCCCAACGACCGCCCCCACCGTCCGGATCATCTCGGCCAGGCTCACCGGGTCGCTCCCGCCCAAGTTCCAGACCCGAAAGCCGTGCACGTCGATGCGCTCGTACGACGCCAGCACACCCCCCACGATGTCCTCTATGAAGGTGTAGTCGCGGCTGGTCGAGCCGTCGCCGAACATCCGGATCGGTTCGCCCCGCGAGACGCGCGACAGGAACAAGCTCACCGCCAGGTCCGGGCGCTGCCTCGGGCCGATCACCGTGAAAAACCGCAGGCACGCGGTCGGCATGCCCGTCAGGTGATGGTGGGCGTGAGCGATCAATTCGCACGAGCGTTTAGAAGCCGCGTACGGGCTGATCGGGTTCTCGACCGGATCATCCTCGCTGAACGGGACCTTGGTGTTGTTCCCGTACACCGAGCTGGACGACGCCAGCACCACGCGCTCGCACCCCGCTCCGCGCGCCGCCTCGAGCACCACCATCGTCGCCAGCACGTTGCCGCGCACGTATCCGATCGGGTCGGCGATGCTGGGGCGAACCCCGGCCCTGGCGGCCAGGTGAATCACACCCGCCGGCTTTGTGCGCTCGAACAGCGACGCTGTGAATCCCGCGTCGCACAGATCGCCCTCGACGAACTCGCACCCGGCGGCGCGACAGTGCACCGCGTTCTGTTCCTTGATCTCGCGCGAATAGAACGGATCGAAGTTGTCCACGCCGATCACCGGCCGACCCTGCGCGAGCAGCGCCTCGACCACGTGTGAGCCGATGAACCCCGCTGCGCCCGTGACCAGCACCGCGCCCCGTTCAGTCATGGGGCTCCTCCGAACAGTTCACGCACGCGCCCTGACCGACCGTGTTGCGGGTCCGCTCATGCAGGCCTCCGCTCGTCCTTCTCAATCGCGCGTGCTGGCTCTTCATCCAATCCCGTGCACGCCAAGCGAACGACCTTTGGAAGCAGGGCGCCATCGGATAGGACAGCGCCCCGCTGGAGGAGAGAGAGATCTAGTTTATGGTACGAGTTTATCGGCCTTATGAGATGGATTTTCTTGACAGAACTGAGTGTTTTCGCATTATGATAGGGAAAAATCTTATACCCATTTTCACATTTCGCCCGAGCGCCGGGCACGGGCCCTCCGCTTTGTTCATATCTTGTTCGCAAATCCGGATCGCTCCGCCGCCAGCTTGTCACCTGCCGGATCCGGGCCGATCCCCGGACCGCGTGGAGCCCGGAATCGCACCCTCAGCCGGGGCGTCGCGCTCCCAACGCTGGCGCAGGCGCTCGAGCAACTTGCGCTTCGCTTCGGGCGCCAGTCGCCTGATGCTCCGGCGCAAGCGCTCGGACAGCTGGCGCTCGAACGAACCCGCGTCCGTCATCGGCGTGCGGTCTGTCGTCGAAGGAGGCGTGTCCCGGCTCTGACGCATGTACCGCTCCATCTCCTGCTGCGTCCGCCGCTCGGCCATCTCCTCTCGCCACGCCTCGATCTGAGTCTGGACCAGCTCGCGCTGCGGCTCGGTCAGCACTATCCACATCCGGGTCTGCAAGGACACGTCGCTGGGCCCGGTCCGCCGGATCTGTGCCAGCCGGCGATGAAGCACGCTGATGGCATCCTGCCCGCCGCGGCGAGGCTGCACGTCGGTTTCACCTGGACCGCCCCGCGATCCCGCCGCACGCCGGAGCCGGGCGATCTCGTCGCTGAACGGCTGCATGTGCTCACGCACGGCCTGGGCGTGCTGGCGCCCGAGTTCGCCCAGCTCCGCCTCCTGCTCCTCGGTCAGCCGGAGCTGATCGTCAACAGATTCCGCGCGCAGCACCTCGAACACCCTGCGGAACACCCGCATCGGCACCGGCCGCTCACCCATGCCCGGCATCCGCATCGCACCGCCGCTGAAAGACTCCTCGAGCCCGGGAAGACGCGCGGTCTCGACCTTCGGACCCGCGAGGATGAGTTCGTCCGGCTCAGCTTCAACCGGCCGACCCGGGTCGGTCTGTTCCTGCCCCGGCGCGGCGACGGCAACGGCCAGCACGAGCATGGCTCCGATCATCATCCGCATGGCGCACTCCTTGATCCCGCGTACAAGTATAACGAACGCCGAAACCCCTGATTGCAACGAGATCGGGCGTCCGGCCGGGTTTCCCGGGGCCTAGCATCCCGCGGGCGGACATGACGCCGTCCATCACACGCCTGTTTCGGGACTGATCCTCCATGCCGACCACGAAGAAAGACATCACCGCCGCTCTCGGCACGGTGCACGTGCCGGGGTTCAAGGCCGACCTGGTCGCGGGCGGGTGCGTGGAATGGGTCGCGATCTGCGAGAGCACCGTCAGCGTCAAGCTCCACCTGCCCGAGGCCGACGACCAGACGATGGTCCGGGTCGGCGACGAGTGCGCCCGGGCTATTGGCACGAAGGTTGACTCGCTCGCCCTCACCGTCGAGTTCGTGGACCATGCCGGCAGTGTTGTCAAAACGCTCCACCCGTCGGCCAGGCCCGCACCGCCGCAAGCGCCCGAGCCGACCGGTCACACGCCGATCCGCGGCCTGTCGGGCGGCGGCTCCAAGACCGCGCGCCCCGCGCAGGCGCAGGATTCCGCGTCCGGGCTCCCGGGCGTGACGCACATCGTCGCTGTGGGCGCGGGCAAGGGCGGCGTCGGAAAATCGACCATCGCTGTCAACCTCGCCGTCGGACTCGCCCGCAAGGGGCTCGTGGTCGGGCTGATGGACGGCGACATCTACGGCCCGTCGCTGCCGACCATGCTCGCGCTCGACGCGCTCGAAACCAACGTCCACCAGGGCAAGCTCCAGCCGTTCCTTGTGCACGGCGTCAAGACCATGTCGATCGGCAAGCTGGTCGAGCCCGAAAAGCCGCTGATCTGGCGCGGGCCGATGGCCCACGGCGCCTTCAAGCAACTCGCCGAGCAGACCCATTGGGGCGAGCTTGATTACCTGGTCGTCGACCTCCCACCGGGCACGGGCGACGTGCCGCTGACCATGGCCCAGACGCTGCGCCTCACGGGCGCGGTCATCGTCTGCACGCCGCAGAAAGTTGCACAGGACGACGCCGTGCGCGCCTCCAAGATGTTCCAGCAGCTCGGCATCGAGGTGCTCGGCGTGGTCGAGAACATGAGCTATTTCGTCGGCGACGACGGGAAGGAGTACGACATCTTCGGCCGAGGCGGCGCCGAGCAGATGGCTCAGCGACTCGGGCTCCCCTTCCTGGGCGCGATCCCGATCACCATGAAACTCCGCGTGAACTGCGACACCGGCGACCCGACCGCCAACTTCGAGCCCGCGGACACCGCGCTTGCGCAATCGCTCAACGCCTTCATAGCCACATTCGAGAGCCAGGTCTCACTCGCCGCCATGCGCCAGGGCCAGACCAGGCCGACGCTGACGATCAGTTGACCCGCCCCGGCCGTCAGGGCGGGACCATCGGTGGCTACGCGGCGACACGAACGTACGCCGCCGACGCGCACGGCACGCCGTTCACGTCCACTATGAACAGCATGTAATAGCCCGGCGGGGCGATGTGGCCGTTGGCCGGCGCCGTCAGCGTGATGCTCCCCCCCGAGTCCGTGAAGCTCAGCGGGACGTAGCGCTGGTCCTCGTCGAAGCTGTGCGTGACCGAGGCCAGGCGGATCAGGCACACCTTCGAGATCCCAAGGTCCGCCGTGTGCGTGTACCCGAACGTGTACGGCTGGCCGTAGTTCATCACGCTCGGCGGCAGCGGCGCGACGAACGAGGCCCGATCCGGGTTCCCGTCCAGGTACGGCGGGCGGAAGATCTGCGCGGAGTGGGTCGTATAGGGCCCCTGCGGATCCGTGCTCCCTCCGGCGGTAAGGACCCTCGCGTCCGGCAGCAGGACCGCCGTGGAGTGGTACCAGCGCGGGTCCGTCATACTCGCGAGCGTCTCCCAGGTCTCGCTGGCCGGATCGAAGATCTCCGCCTCCATGACCGGCCCCGGGGTCACGTTCCCCTGCGGGCTGTTGTAACTGCTCCCCTCGAGGTTGCCGCCGACGGCCAGGATCGTCTGGTCGGGCAGCACCACCAGGTTGTGGTTGCGGCGGGCAAAGTTCATGTTTGCGGTTGAGGCCCACCATACCGGGGCCTGGTGATCGAACAGGGCGGCCGCCACCACACCCGGCTCCTCCGGGGCAAACGTCGCCGCCCCGCCGGACTTGAGCACCTTTCCCGCCACGGCGTCGTACACAACCGCCGAGCCGACGTACATGCCCGCCTCGGGACCCGCCTGCCCTTCTGACCAGATCCACTCCGGGACGCCGGGCGGCGCCAGGAGGCGGCGCGTCAGCGTGTCGGGGCCGGCGTCGACCAGGTTCCCGTCGGGCAGCAGGAACATGAACGGGTACCGATACTGCCTGCGTTCGGGCGCGAGCGTCTCAAAGGCCTGGGCAGCCGGATCATACAGCTCCAGGAAAGTCGCCAAAGAGTGCGGCAAGTTCGGAGGGGGCCGCGCCCGCAACCCAGATGCCACCAACACCTTGCCATCCCCCAGCGTCGTGCACGTTGGATAAAAGCGTTGGTACTCCATATCAGAAAGCTGGCTCCACGACGGAGGCGTCGGTGGGTCCAGGTCCAAATCACCGGGATCGAACAGATACGCCTCCTTCGGTGCCGGCGAATTCGCGATCGGCTCCTCGAACGCGCCGCCCGCAAAGAGGATCCTGCCGTCGGCCATAGCGCTGTGCCCGGAACAGAAGAGCCTGGAGTTCGCCGGGGGCGGCACGGACTGGAAGTTCCCCGTCACCGGGTCCCAAACCGACGCGGTCTCGCGGTTGTGCACCAGGAACCTCCCGGTGCGCAGATGGATCAGGTGGATCGCCTCTAAGGACCATTCAACTGGTACTTCCCAAAAACCTGACATTCAGCGCCTCCTTCGTGTGAGCGTGCTCAAGGCGAATGCCACAAACACCGCAGCGCCGGCCGGGCTGGGAACAATCTGGACCAGGTCGACATGCATCGGAGCCAGGCCCGGATTGGGATAGGCTACGCTGAAGAACAGAGTGACCCGCGTTGCGGGTCCGGCGAACACCGACGGAAGAGTTGTCAGCGGAGTCCCGTTCAGAGAAAAATGAAGGTCACCACCGACCCGTCGGATGGTGAAGTCGTGCATGCCGGGTGGCGGAGCCGGGAACGCGATCCACGGCGTGGCGCCATTCCTGACAAGGATCTCAGTGTCCCGGTAGGCGAAGCTCGCGATCCTCTCGCGCCTGGGGCCAAGAACCGATACAGCCATGAAGCGCAGTTCGCCGGCGTCCCACCCCATCCTGGCCAGCGCATAGAAGTCCCCCGACACCGGGTTGAACTGAGCATGGATTCCCCCGTCGTTGCTCGAGAATTTCGGGCTGGACGGGGACGGTAGCCCGGTGATGTGCAGCAGGCTGTTGGTGATGTTGTATTCCAACGCCCTCGGAACGGGGAAGACTTGCCAGTGCGGCAACAGCGCGTTGCCCTCGAAGTGGTCGTAAAACCCCGTCTGTCCCAGCGCCAACCCCGGCCACAGCGCCAGCAATCCGATCATCCACTTCTTCATGGTCGCCTCCTTCCCGCCGTGGCGGGGTGTGCGTCAGCCATCACCAGCCTACCGTCCGAGTCAGGCCCGTGCAAGGAAAAACTGCTGCAAACAGCCG
>JADFGU010000208.1 GCA_022567535.1 Planctomycetota bacterium
ATGACGACGTCCTTGACGATGGGGTTGAGGAACCTGCTGACGATGTAGCCGGCGGCGGGGGGAACGCTGATGACGGGCCTGCGGATGCCGATGATGCGGGCGATAGTGTTGACGAGCTGTCGGTAGGTGAACGCTTCTGGGCCGACGGCGTCGATGGTGATGTCGTCGTCGCGGGCGGCGCAGTCGATCATGAGGTCTGCCATGTCGTCGACGTGGATGGGGCGGAGCCGATACAGGCCGTCGCCGAACACGCCGAACACGGGCAGGTGGCGCAGGATCCACGAGATGTTGTTGACGAGGATGTCGCCTCGGCCGAAGAGGACGGCGGGGCGGACGATCGCGTGCGGCAGGCCGGTGTCACCGAGTGCGTCTTCGAGCGCGTGCTTGCCGTTGTAGTATCCGAGATCGTCGGCCTTGTCGGCGTGGAGGATGCTGACGTGGACGATGCGTCCTACGCGGGCGCGCCTGGCGGCGGCGAAGAGGGCGCGCGTGTTTGCAACGGCCTGGTCGAAGGTGAAGAGGCGGTGGTTGAAGCGGACCCAGTAGGTGTTGTAGAGGATCTCGGCGCCGTCGAGGGAGCGTGCGAGGGCGTCGGGATCGTCAAAGGCGAGGGGCCTGATGTCGAGGCGGTCGCCGAAGGGGTTGGGGCGATTGGGGGAGTTTGTGAGTGTGCGGACCTGGACGCCGCGATCGAGCAGGCGCTCGGCGACGGCCCTGCCGGTGTAGCCGAGGGCGCCGGTGACGACGTGGAGCGGTGGCATGACGATGGAGTGTATGGGAGGACATCGGTGGAAACGGGCGTGCGGCGGTGCGGGTTTCGGCCGGCATCGAGGCTACTTGATCGTGACGGAGCTGTTGATCCGGGCGTTGGTCTCGGTATCGATGGCGAAGATATAGATGGTGCGGCCGGAGAGTGCGCCGGCGTTCTCGAAGACGAACTGACGGGCGGTCTCCTGCCCGGGCAGGAGGTTGCCGATGGTCGCGTTCTGTCGGCTGAAGCCCGGGGCGCGGGCGGCGATCGCGAGGGTCCTGGATGCGGAGCCGATGTTGCGGTAGCGGGCCTCGACGATGAGCGCGTTTCGGCTGTTCCTGCGGACGAATCGATAGGTGATCGCCTGCTCCAGGCCCGGCAGGCCGACCTTGAAGGGCAGCGCGTGCGTGACGTGGTAGTTCCGGGTGGCGGAGATTTCGAGGTCGAGGACGAGCTGGGCGGGGCCGGCCTCCTGGTTGGTGTCGAACTCGATGTCGATCGGGAGTGTCCGGGTCCGGCCGGGCGCGAGCGTGAACGTGAGTTTGCGCGGCGAGATTGACCACGAGCGGTCGCGTGGCAAACCCCTGACGAAGCCGCCGGGCGCGAGGATTGAGATCTCGCCGGAGATGGGCTGGGGCCAGGGGTTGGTGACGGTGATGGCGCACCGGTGTTCGAGTGAAGCGACGGAGAGGAAATCGGGCTCAAGGCTGAGCGCGGCGAGGAACTGCAGGAGCTCGACATCGACGCCCTCGTAGAATCGCGGCGTGTGCGAGATGGGGAAGAGGACGTGATCGTCGGCGAACGGGGCTGCGGGCTGCTCGGCGTCGGCGAGCGGGCCGAACTGAATCGCGGTCGAGCGGTTCCCGAAGATGTCGACAACATCTATGGCGCTTTGTCCGAGTTCGAGGCGGAGCGGTTGGCCGGGTGCGTTCGGGCCCGTGCGCCAGGCGATGACCGCGCCGCTGCGGGCGGGCGGCGCCCGGCGCGACGGGGCGAGTATGAGCACGCGCACATCGTCACCGAGGGGCGCGTGCCCGACGATGCGCCGGTCGGCGAGCTGATCGATGAGGGTGCGCCACGCGGCGAGCTCGGGCCCGGGCGTGACGGTGGCGGGGGCGGCGGGGTCGGTGGTCCACGGCTGATTGATCGCGAGCGTGGGACGGGCGGGATGGTCGGCGATCACACTCCAGACCTCGACGGCGCGCATGACAAGATCCGCGGCGACGTCGTGGGAGGCGAAACGATCGGGCGGGAGCGTCTCGAGCACGATGGTGAGCGAAGAGACGTTTTCGAGACGATCGAACTGCTCGAGGATGAGCGAGACGTGCTGGGCGACGTGGCCTGGGTTCGTGGACGCGGGGATGAGCACGCGCAGGCCGGCCAGGTGTGTCGCGCCGGCCAGCGGGCGATCGAGCACATACTCGCCGAGCCAGGTGAGTTCGAGCGAGGGCTCGGGGACGAGCGAGCCGATGACGGCGGCGGGATCGTCGAGGTGTATGGGGCCGATGCCCGGGTTGTCGCCGAACAGGCCGAACTGCCAGGTGCGGACGTCCTGCCCGAATCGCTCGAGGAATGGAAACAGGAAGGGCTGGTGGAGGTCGGTGTCCGGGTCGAGCGCGCGCGCAGGCTGTGCGGCCGGAACGGAGTAGGCGGCGGCCAGGGCGGGCGGCGTGCGCACCAGCGCGAAGCTGATCGCAACGGCGCGGGTGAGCAGTTCGTCCACGACGGCGCTGAGCGAGGCTAGCGTGTCAGGCACCGCCTCGAGCGTGAGGCGCTCGTCCCAGAGTGGGATCGTGACGGCGCCGATCCCGAGGGCCTCGACCAGGGGCGGGATGAGGATGCGCTGCTCGGGGTTGAGTTCTGAGATGATGACGGCGAAACGTGTTCGCTCGCCCATGGTTTTTCGTGTGATGGTTGAGGGCGAATCGTCCCGGGCGGAGGGATCGCGCACGCGCGATGGGAGCACGACGAAATCGAGCGTTGATGAGTCGGCGAGCCCTCCATCGCCGGCGATATCGAGCGTCGCGCGGTACCAGCCGAACCCCGGCAGCTCGGGTGTGAACTCGGCGGTGATGCGGCCGACGCTGATGCCGATGGGCTCACGGGCGACGATCCGGGCGTGAATGTCGGTGATGGTGAGGGTGGCGTCGATCGGCTCGCCGCTGAGGTCGCTGATGCTGACGCGGAGGCGCGGCGTGTCGGGGGCGAGGACGACGTTGCCCGGCGAGGCGAGCGTGAGCGCGACACGGGGGAGCTGCATCACGATGAGCTCATCGAACCAGGCGGCGGCGTCTCGGTCCTGCCTCCAGATGACGAGATCCTCCGGGAGTGCGGCTGACTGGAAGTACTCGGGCTGGAGCAGTTCGAGGTCGATCTGGATGTGGGCGGCGTTGGGCGCGGGGTCCTTGAGGACGACGCTGATGGGCGACCAGTGGCTCTCGGAAACCGCCGGATCGGAGCGGACCTCGGACCCGGGGATGGGGCGCATCTGCGCGTCGAGAAAGCGGGCGATAAGGAAGGCGCGGGCGTGGCGCAGGCCCTGTGTGCGCAGGTGGACGGAGATGACATAGTCGGCGCCGCGGAAGATGGGGAGGACGCCGCGATTGAGGCGCAGGCCCGAGTTGCCACCGCGGGTGGGGAGTTTGATGGAGGATTGGCCGCGGTACGCGACGGAGTCGTCAAAGACGGCGAGATTCCATCGGGGTGGGAAGCCGGGGTGGTCCTGCTGGTTGTCGGGCGCGTGCTGTTCGCGCCGGAACTCCTGGGGGATGGGGATGCTGGGGTTGCGGCGCTCGAAGTCGAAGACCTTGACGATCCGGCGTGCGAGCGCGGGACGGACCGGCGGCTCGGGCTCCGGCTGGGCGGGCGAGCCGATGGGTGCGACAAGGGCGGCGAGCACGGCGAGCGCGAGAGCGAGGCGACTCATACGGAGAACATCGGCGCGTGGCGGGGCGAGGCTGCAACACGGGGCCCAGGGCGGCCACTTCGCGTGCTGCGAGGCGGATTCAGTTGGTGTTCAGGATGGCGTCGATGGCGTCGGGATCGCGGGCGAGCCAGACGGAGAGGGGCGGTTGGTTGTGCAGCCGAGACGAGCTGAGACGAATGGGTGCCCCGAGGATCAGGTCCGGATTGCGCGAGAGTTCGAGCAGCGTCAGGCGTGGCGCGGATTTTGCGCGGAGGTCCGTGGGGTTCGGTTGCGGGGTTCGGCTTGGGGCCGGGATGAAAAACCACGCCAGCAGCGCGGCGGGGATGGCTGCGGCGCACAGGAAGCGCGCGGTTCGGGCGCGTCCTCGTCGACGAACGGCGGTGGTGAAGCGGCTGGGCATCGGCGGCGTCTGCGACCGGAGGGTCCGGGCGGCGTCTTCGAGGCGCTGCTCAAGATTGGCGTGCATGGGACACCTCGTCTGGTGGGCGGACATGTGCGGCTGGATTGTCATCGGCGAGTTCACGCCTGAGTCTGGCGATAGCGGCGCGGTACCGGCTGGCGGCGGTATGACGGTTCAGATCCAGCGCGAGTGCGATCTGATCGAACGTGAGCCCGGCCGCGTGCCTGAGCAGCACGACCTCGCGTTGGTCCTGGTTGATTGC
>JADFGU010000209.1 GCA_022567535.1 Planctomycetota bacterium
CGATGTCCGCAGCCGCCAAGCGCGAGGCTCTGCTCGACGCGGCGTCCGGGGCGGCAGGGATCGTCATCGGCACCCACGCCCTCATCCAGGACTCGGTGCAGCTGGCCGACCTCGGGCTGCTCGTGGTCGACGAGCAGCACCGCTTCGGGGTCGAGCAACGCTCGGCCCTCGTCGACCGGTCCGCCGTCACCCCGCACGTCCTCGTCATGACCGCCACACCGATCCCGCGCACGATCGCGATCTCGCTCCTGGGCGACCTGGACGTCTCGACCATCGACGGCCTGCCGCCGGGGCGAAAGCCCATCACCACCAGGCTGGTCTCGCCCGAACAGCGCGACGAGGTGTACGCATGGCTCGCCCAGCGCGTCGCCGCCGGCGAGCAAGCATACGTCGTCGTGCCCGCCATCGACACCGGCGCCGCGTCAAACCTCCGCGACCTGCGCGAAGTGGTCGCGCGCCTCGAACAGCGCGAGCTCGCGGGCAGACACGTCGCCTCGATGCACGGCCGACTCAAACCCGCCACGCGCGAGCACATCATGGCCCGCTTCCGCGCCGGACGGATCGATGTCCTCGTCGCGACCACCGTGATCGAGGTCGGCGTCGACGTGCCGAACGCATCGGTCATGATCATCGAGCACGCCGAACGCTTCGGCCTCGCCCAGCTGCACCAGCTCCGCGGGCGTGTCGGCCGCGGCGACCGCCCCTCGGTCTGCGTGCTCATCGCCGAGCCCGCAACGCCCGAGAGCGCCCACAGACTCGACGCCATCGTCGCCACCACCGACGGGTTCAAGCTCGCCGAGAAGGACCTCGAGATCCGCGGCCCCGGCGAGGTCTTCGGCACGCGCCAGTCCGGGGCCGCTCCCTTCAAAATCGCCGATCTGGGCCGAGATATCGACCTCCTCCGGCTGGCGTACCGCGATGCGAAGGCCTGGATCGAGGCCTCTCCTACCCTCGCCAGACCCGCCGAGGCCACCCTCCGCAGACGCCTGCTCAAGACCCACGGCCGGCATCTGGGCCTCGGCGACGTCGGCTGATCCGCCGGGAGACGGGAGAGTGGACAAGTCGGGTTCCGTTCAGTAAGCTGGTTCCGTGCTGGAAGACGGAATACACGAACGCGTCCGTGCCGCCGCCGGAGAACGCACCAACCGCGTGCTCGCCGAGCTGACCGGCGCCTCCCCGGAGACCGTTCGGCGCTACATGTCCGGCCAGGCGCCCAGCGTCGAGTTCCTCAGCGCCTTCTGCCGGGCCTTGGACATCAACGGGGACTGGCTGCTCACAGGTCGAGGCCCGATGAAGGCCGTCGATGTCAAGCACCACGCCCTCGGAGAGGCACGCGCCGCGGACCTGCTCGGCGCCATGGCCGGCTCCATCGAGACACTCATCGATCGCGTTGACCGCATGGAGAAATACGTTCAGACTCTCGAGACGCGTGTGCGGGCCGGTGCGGCGACGGGCGTACTTGACGCGCTGACCGCCCAAAAGAAGACCGGCCTCAAAGGAGAAGAGCATGCCCACCTCGGAACGCCCGCAGGCGAAAGACGATCCGGCGCGTCCCGGGCGGATCAAGCCCGCCAGCGCGCCATACGCATCGCCGACGCCATCGCAGGGCGACCATATCCGAATGCTCATTGAGCTGCTCCAGCCCACCGGGCCGGACCTCGCCAGACGCTGGCTCGCCGCGCTCCTGCTCGTGCCAAGAGACGATCGCCTCAGCGTGGTCGAATCCGTCGAGCAGCGCATCGCGTCGATGTTCGAGTCCGACCCACCCGCTGAATCCTCCGACGATGATGAGATCGACATCGTCTTCCCACCGGTTCAACGCAAGGGATACGTCGAACAGACGCACAAGACGTACGCCCGCAAACCCGAAAAAGGCCAGGACGAAGCGACCGCAGGCGACGCTTCCAGACGCGGCACCGGTTGACGCCCACTGACTACCATCCGCCATGGACGCGAATCGCGCGCTCGCCGAACAGTTCAAGCAGATGGCGATCATGCTCGAACTGCTCGGCCACGACCGCTTCCGCGTGAACGCTCACGCGCGGGCCGCCCGCGCCATCGAGGCCCTCACCACCGACCTCGCCACACTCACCGACGACAAAGATGCCCTCACCGCGATCGACGGCATCGGCACCAAGTCCGCCGACAAGATCATCGAGTTCTGCACAACCGGCGAGATCGCCGAGTACGAATCGCTGCGCCACCAGGTCCCGGCCGGGATCTTTGACGTCCTCGCCATCCAGGGGCTCGGCCCGAAAACCGTCAGGCTGCTCTGGGAGCAAGCCGGCGTCAAGGATCTCGCCGGTCTCAAGCGCGTGCTCAACGACGGCTCCATCCTCGATCTGCCCCGCATGGGCGCCAAGACGGTCCAGAACATCAAGGCCGCACTCACGTTCGCCCAACGCGCCGGCGAGCGACTCCCCCTCGGCCGGGCGCTCCAGATCGCCCAGGGCCTCGTCGCAATCCTCTCCGAACTGCCCGAGGCCGACCGCGTCGCATACGCCGGCTCGCTCCGACGGGGACGAGACACCATCGGCGACATCGACCTGCTCGTCGCCACCAACACCCCGGCCCCCGTGCACGATGCCTTCCGCGCACTGCGGGGCATCGAGCAAGTGCTCGCGGCCGGTGAAACCAAGTCGTCCGTCCGCGTGCGCGCGCCCAGGGGTGGCGGACGCTTCGCCGGCAAAGCTGGACCAGTCGTCCAGGTTGATCTGCGAACCGTGCCACCCCACAGTTTCGGCGCCGCCCTCATGTACTTCACCGGCTCCAAAGAGCACAACGTGCGCCTGCGACAACGAGCTCTCAAGAAGCAACTCACGCTCAACGAGTACGGCTTGTTCCCCCTCGACCACGAGCCGGGTTCGCCCCAGTCGCGCGGCGTCCAGCCCGTTGCGTCCAAAACCGAAGAGCAGATCTACGCCGCGCTCGACCTCCCCCTGATCCCACCACAGATCCGCGAGGACCGCGGCGAGCTGGACCTGACCGCTCCGCCAACACTGATCGAACTCACCGACATCAAGGCGGAGCTGCACGCCCACACCAACGCCTCGGACGGCTCGCTCACACTCGAACAGCTGGTCGCCCTCGCAAAAAACCGAGGCTTCCACACCATCGCCGTCACCGACCACTCGAAGAGCTCCGTGCAGGCCAACGGCCTGAGCGTCCAACGCCTGCGCGAGCAGATCGCCGCCATCAAAGAGCTCAACGAACGCACGCCCGGCATCACGATCCTGGCCGGCAGCGAGGTGGACATCCTCTCCGACGGCTCGCTCGACTATGACGACGAACTGCTGGCCCAGCTCGACATCGTCGTCGCCTCGCCGCACGTCGCGCTCAGCCAGGACGCCGCCGCCGCCACCCGCCGACTGCTCGCCGCCATCGAGCACCCGCTCGTGCACATCCTCGGCCACCCGACCGGGCGCCTCATCGGGCGCCGCCCCGGCCTCGCCCCCGCCATGAACGAGCTCATCGCCGCCGCCGTCCAGCACGACACCGCCCTCGAGATCAACGCCCACTGGATCCGCCTCGACCTGCGCGACACCCACGTGCGCGCCGCCGTCGACGCCCGGTGCAACCTCGCCATCAACTGCGACGTCCACGCCGACGACGACTTCGACAACCTCCGCTTCGGCGTCCTCACCGCACAACGCGGCTGGCTCACGCCCGAACTCTGCATCAACGCCTGGAACCCACACCGCCTGCACACCTGGCTCACCCGTTCCCGCCACTGATCCGCCCCGAGATCGCCCGCGTCAGCCGTCGCCTGAAGGTGCGCCTCGGCGCACTGTGCGCAGCGACATGCCCCGCACGGGATGTCCCGCGCGGGGCCTTGTCTCTCGCTTCTTCACTCGATCACTTCGTCACATCTACTTACGCGGCCAGCCCCAGTTCCCCCGTCTCCGCATCGGCGCTGCCGAACAGGACGGTCAGTGCGGGGCTGACGGGGCTGGCGTCCGAGCCGCGCACGCCCTGGACCGTGTACAGCGCGCTGGCGGTGCCGGCCGGGACGTTGAAGTCTATGAAACTTTTCACGCGGCCGTCGCCCTGGCCGATCTGCGTGAACCCGGTCTCGGTGGCGAGCTTGCGGCGGAGTATGTACACGGTGCCGGTGGGTCCGCGGCCGTCCCATTCGACGGTGACCGAGCCGTCGCCGTTGAGCGTGGCGCTCAGGTTGCCCGGCTGCTCGGGGGGGAGCGCCGGCGAGGGCGGGTCGGCGGGGGTGATACCCGCGAGCGTGTAGACGGCCTGGGGGTCGGCGCTGTTCTGGGCGAAGTTCTTGATATT
>JADFGU010000210.1 GCA_022567535.1 Planctomycetota bacterium
GGGGCTCTGTTGCATGAGCGTGCGCACGCCCGGCGTCGGTTTGATATCATGGCCCCGATGCGACAACGCTCGCGCAGCGCGTACTGGTTCATCGCCTTCCCGATGGCGGTGCTGTTCGTGTTTACGCTGCTGCCGACGGTGGCCGGGCTCGGGCTGAGCCTGTTCTCGTGGGACGGATCGGGCCGACCCACGTTCGTCGGCGTGCAGAACTTCGTCCAGCTGGCCCGCGACGAATCGTTCCGGCCGGCGGTGCGCAACACGCTGCTGTTCGTCGTGGGAACGGTGCCGATCTCGGTGCTGGCGGCGTTCGGGCTGGCGGTGATCGCCTCGGCCCCGTGGTTTCGCGGCAAAGCGGTGGCGCGGACGTGCATCTTCCTGCCGACGATCGTGTCGATCATCGCGGTGGGCGTGGTGTGGCGGTGGCTGTTGGCCGACCAGGGCGGGCTGCTCCCCGGCGCCATCCGATCGGTCGGGCTCCGACCGCCGAGCTTCCTGGACGGCTCGTGGGCCTTTGTCAGCATTGTCCTGGTGCAGATCTGGCGCGGCGTTGGGTTCTGCTTCGTGCTGTACCTGGCGGCGCTGGCGGGCGTGAACCGGAACCTGTACGAGGCGGCGCGGGTGGACGGCGCGTCGCGATGGGCGGTGGTGCGGCACATCACCTGGCCGGCGGTGGGACCGATGACGGTCTTCCTGCTGGTCACGGGTGTGATCGGTGCGCTGCAGGTCTTTGACGTGGTGTGGGCGATGACGTCGCGGGCCGAGACCGACGCCACGCGCGTCCTGAACCTCTACATCTTCCGCGAGTTCAAGCAGAGCCGACTCGGGTACGCCGCGGCGATCGGGGTGGTGATCTTTTCACTCACGCTGATCGTGACGTGGGGGCAGCTGCGTCTGCTGCGGGGGAGGACGTGATGGACCGCCCGCCGACCATCGCCCGCGTGCTGGGGCACCTGCTCGTGTACGCGGTCGCCGTCAGCATGGTCATCCCGTTCGTGTGGATGCTGTCGACGGCGCTCAAGAGCGACGCCGAGGCCCTGAACCCGCACGTGTCGCTGATTCCGCACGCCTGGAAGTGGGGCAACTTCGCGGCGGCGTGGGAGGCGGCCAACCTCGGGCGGTATTACTGGAACAGCACGGCTGTGGCGCTGGCCAACACGGTGTTCAGCGTGCTGCACTGCGCCCTGGCCGGGTACGCCTTCGCCAAGCTGCGCTTCCGGGGCCGGCGCGTGATGTTTTTGCTGGCGCTGGTCACGATGATGCTGCCGATTCAGGTGTATTTCATCTTTGCGTACGTGATCGCGGACCGGTTCGGGTACGTGGACACGCTGCAGGGGCTGTACGTGCCGTTCCTGGCCAGCGGGTTCGGGATCTTCTACATGCGGCAGGCGATCTCGACCGTGCCGGACGCGCTGCTGGAGGCGGGGCGGATCGACGGCATGGGCGAGTTCGAGCTGTTCTGGATCGTCGTGGCGCCGACGATCCGCCCGGCCATCGGCGCGCTGGCGATCTTCACGTTCGTGTTCAGCTGGAACAACTTTTTCTGGCCCCTGATCATCTCGGACTCGGACGCCTCGACGACGCTGCCCCTGGCGATCTCGCACCTGGCGTCGGGTCGGTACGTGCAATCGTGGCCTCAGATCATGGCGGCGATGACGATCCTGACCGTGCCGTTAATCGTCGTTTTCCTCGTGTTCCAGCGGGCGTTCGTCGAGGGCGTGGCGCTGACGGGGATCAAGGAGTAGGTGATGCGAAGCACGTGGGCGATCATCGCGTTGATCGTGGCGGCGACGGCAGCCGTGATCGCGCCGCCGATGTTTCAGCGCGGGCCCGGACCCGCCGGGTCGAGCGATGACACGGTCCTGCTGTTCACGGTCTGGGGCATGCCGTTCGAGGACCGCCTGTTCGAGGATGTTTACGCGGACGGGTACTCGGCGCTGATGCCGGGGGTGCGTGTGGACTACCGGCGGTACGGCTCGGACCTGCTCCAGAAGTACAACACCTGGCACACGCTCGGTCGCGGGCCGGACGTGATGCGGCTGCGCGTCACCGACTATCACGGCATGGTGGCGCGGGGCATGCTCGAGCCGCTGACCGCGCGCATCGCCGATGCGGACAGCGGCATAAGCGCCGACGATCTGGCCGACTTTCCGCCGCACATCATGGACATCCTGTGGATCCAGGGCGAGCTGTACGCCCTGCCCGAGGACAACGCGCAGTACGGATTGTTCTATAATAAGGCGATTTTCGACGCGTACAACGCGGCCCACCCGGGCGAGCCGGTCGGGTACCCCAACGCCGACTGGACGTGGGAGGATCTGCGCGATGCGGCCCGCAGGCTCACCGTGCGGAGCGCGACGGGCGAGATCGACATCGCGGGGATCGACTTCGCGATCTGGTCCTGGCCGTTCATGACGCTGTTCGCCCAGGCCGGCGGCGAACTCTGGGACGAGGCGGGGACGACGTGCCTGATCGATTCGCCCGCCGGTGTGCGCGCCCTCGAGTTCCTGCGCGCGCTGCAGCGCGAGGACGGGTCGTACCGGGTGTCGTTGGGACGGAACTCGCCGACCGGGCCGGACGCGCTGTTCGCGGCCGGCAAGAGCGCGATGTACCTGGACGGGTCGTGGCGTGTGCCGTTGCTCGAGATCGTCGTGCCGGACCTGGACTTTGCGGTCTCGCCCCTGCCGCGCGGACCGAGCGAGGGCGGGCGGCCGGCGGTCGTCTCGGGCGCGGTGCTCTGGGGCATCTCCTCGCGGGCGGCGCACAAGGACGAGGGGTGGCGGATGCTGCGTTGGCTGATCGCACAAGAGCAGGCCCAGGCGTACTGGGACGCGCTGCGCGTTGCGCCGCCGGCGAGCACGCGCATCATGAACTCACCCGCGTTCCGCTCGACGCGCGGGCTCAAGGACAGGGACGGGGAGTACCTTCTCCCCCCGATGTCGGAAGAGGCGTTTGCGGATCGGGCCGCGTGGCTTCTGCACGCCAACCAGCCCGACCGCGAGACCGGAAAGCCGCCCGGCTTCGTGCCCGTCGGGCTGTACCAGACGGAGCTGGAAGAGCGGATCCAGGAGATGCTCGAGGCGTGGCTGAGCCCGACGAACACCCACGATGCGCACGAGGCCCTGGCGCGGGTCGTGTCGCGCCTGCACGCGGTGATCGACCGCGACCGGGTGTCCAAGAGATTGCCGCGCGTGATTCGAGACAGGTGAGCGTGGGAATCCGAGGCTTCGCGGACTCAGCCTCGGCGGCAGTGTTCAAGGCAGTGCGGACGCATCAGTTCGATCGGACACGACGCGAGAGACTCGGGATCGTGCGCCGCGGCGAACGTGAGCACACGATCCAGAAGCCATCGCCCGGCGGGCTGGGTGTGATCGAGCGAACTGACCGCGAGCAGGCCTGCGCCGATCCGCATGGCGAAGAGCGCGTCCAGGATCACGGGCTCGCCGCCGTCGTGGATGACGACGAATCGCACGAATGGCTGGACGTGATCGGCAAGGCCCATGTCCTGCGTGGGCACGCCCCGCTGGTGGTGGGCTGTCAGGTCCAGGTGCAGCCAGTCGGCGATGCACGCGCTCTGGCCCGGGCGGATCGGGCCGCGCTCGACGATGAGCGGGACCTGCCCCCACAGGTTGACGGTGGCAGCGTCGAGCCCGCCGACCGCCCTTGACGCCAGCAGCAGGGCCCGGCCGCCGGCCGCGACGAACGCGAGCACGCCTTGTGTGAGGCGGTGCGTGACCAGCACACCGTCCAGCGAGCCGAGTGCGTCCGGATCGATGGCGGGAGCGTCGGGGAAAAGGGCCTCGGTGTCCGGCAGCAATGGCCGCCATGACGCGTTGTCCAGCCCCCACCCGCTGCTGTACCGGCGTTCCTGGAAGGTCATGGTGCGTTCGTCGTCGGTGAATTCGAGCCCCGCGAGTCGAGTGACGCCCGGTCGCGCTTGGCCGGGTTCGGGCAGCGCCCAGATCGTCCACGCCTTGGGTTCCGCACCCATGAGTTGGGCGTGGAGGTGGATCGGGGTGGGACAATCAACATTGGGGAGTGGAATGCGGGCGAAGACCGGGGCGAGACGCCCCGGCTCGCTTTGGACTGGGTGCGTTGTGTCGAGGAGTTTGTCGTTGAGGTGCAGGCGCAGCGCATCGTCGATCGTGCGCGGTGAGAAGTTCGAGACGACGAACTCGCAGGTGATCTCGCAGCCGCCCGGGAACGCGCGCAAGCCCCCGGCAGTTCGCAGCGAAATCGTGGCGTCGCCGAGCCAAGGCCGGGTCTGCTGGGGCGTGAGC
>JADFGU010000211.1 GCA_022567535.1 Planctomycetota bacterium
CCATGGAGCGGCACGTCCGGGCGATGGTGGAACTGAAGGAGCGCGGAGCGATCACGTTCGACTACGGCAACAACATCCGGCAGCGTGCGTTCGAGCGTGGATTCGACGAGGCGTTCTCGTTCCCAGGGTTTGTGGCTGCATATATCCGGCCGCAGTTCTGCCGAGGCCGAGGGCCGTTCCGCTGGGTGGCCCTGTCGGGCGAGCCTGAGGACATCTACGAGACGGACCGCGCCCTGAAGGAGCTGTTCCCCGAGGACGAAGCGCTGCACCGCTGGCTCGACCTGGCGCGGAAGAAGGTGAAGTTCCAGGGCTTGCCGTCGCGGATCTGCTGGCTGGGGCTGGGCGAAAGGGCCAAAGCTGGCGCACTGTTCAACGAGCTGGTCGCCAGCGGCCGGGTCAAAGCTCCCATCGTCATCGGGCGCGACCACCTCGACTGCGGGTCGGTCGCCTCGCCCAACCGCGAGACGGAGGGGATGAAGGACGGCTCCGATGCGATCAGCGACTGGGCGATCCTCAACGCGCTCGTGAACACCGCCAGCGGGGCGAGCTGGGTGAGCTTCCACCATGGCGGGGGCGTCGGCATCGGGTACAGCCAGCACGCGGGGCAGGTGATCGTCGCGGACGGCACGCCCGACGCCGCCGAACGGCTCGAACGCGTCCTGACCAACGACCCCGCGCTGGGCGTGATGCGCCACGCGGACGCGGGATATGAGGACGCTCAGGCGTGCGCGAACGACCGGAATGTCGATGTGCCGATGCGGGACTGGTGATCAGAACTCGACGCCCAGTTGCGTGGCGGCCGCTTGTGTGGTCTGGTCGATGAGCATGGCAATCGTCATCGGGCCGACGCCGCCTGGGACGGGGGTGATGAGCGAACACGGCTCGAGGGCTTCGTCGAAGTCGACGTCGCCGATGATCCCGGAGTCGCCGGGGTTGTAGCCCGCGTCGATGACGACGGCACCGGGCTTGATCCAGTCGCCCTGGACAAACTTTGGCTTGCCCAGCGCCGCGATCAGGATGTCGGCGTGGCGCACGATCGTCGGCAGGTCGCGTGTGCGCGAGTGACAGAGCGTCACCGTCGTGTGGCGGTTGATGAGCAGCGACGCCATGGGTCGGCCCAGGATCGGGCTTCGGCCGATGACCACGGCGTGGGCCCCGTCAAGATCGACGCGGTATTCCTCCAGCAGTGCCATAATCCCGCGCGGCGTGCACGGGATGAACGCCTCCATGCCCAGGATGACCCGTCCGAGCGTTCCCGCCGTGACGCCGTCGACGTCCTTGGCGATCGGTATGGCCTCGAACACCGCCCGCCGGTCGATCGGGCGCGGCACAGGGTGCTGGACCAGAATGCCGTGGACGGCCTGGTCCCGGGCGAGCGTGGCGATCCGGGCGACGATCTCGGCGGTCGTGGCCGTGTCGGGCAACTCGATATTGACGGACCTCATGCCGGCGTCCTCGCAGCGCGTGCGCTTCATGCGGACGTAGGTATGCGACGCGGGGTCGTCGCCGACGATCACCGTCGCCAGCGTTGGTGTGACGCCGGTCTGTTCGCGAATAAGACGGATTCTGCCAGCGGCGGCCTGACGGATACGCGTAGCCAGCGCCGTGCCGTCGATGAGTTTGCTGTTGACCTCGGGCCTCGACACGGGACTCACAGCCTGCCCTCGACTGTCTGCATGACGTCCCGTTCGGCGGCGACGGCCTGGTCTTGCATGCGTGCGGCCCGGGCGAGGATGTCGTCGATCCACGCCTTGTCCTCGATGCCGCCGGCGTTGATCTTCACGTTCAGGTGGGCACCCATAACCGCCGATCGTGCGGCCAGCGCCGCCACGCCCGCGTCGGAGACTGACGCGCCGAGCCCGATCTCGGCCATGGCCTGTGCGACCTCCATCGACGCCAGCGAGACCTCCATCACTCGAAGCGGCACCACGATCGCCGCCCTGGTGGCGTCCTGGATGGCCTGTTTCTTGGCGTTCTTGTCCGCGTCGGACGCCGTGGGCATCCCCCACGCGGCGACGATCTGGTTGAACGCGTTGGTGTCCTCGTCCACCAGTCGCAGCAGTTCGTCGTGGCAGAGTTTACCCTTGACCGCCCATTCGCTGAACTCTTCCCATCGCTCGTCCCAGCCTCGCTTGTGGCTCGAAATGTTGGCGACCATTGTTGCGAGCGCCGCGCCGAACGCGCCGATGGCCGCCGAGACCGAGCCGCCCCCGGGGGCCTTCGATTCGCTCGCCGTCTCGTGCGTGAAGCCGGCGACCGTCATGTCCACGAGTTTCCTGCCCGCGCCCGCTTCCATCGCGTACTCGATGATCTTCTCTTGCGGCTTGAACGGGCCGAGCTCGTCCAGGCCCATCGACTTGACGGCGATCTTGATGAGCTCGCGGTCGGACACCCCGAGCGACCGCTGCTGCTTGCGGAGGAAATGCCGACCCGCGTCCAGCATCGCGCCCAGCGGGATCAGCCCGACCAGTTCCGAGCCGGTCACGCGCACGCCGCGAGCCTCGGCCCGCGTGCAGACCTCGTCGAACGCGATATGCACGGGTGTGACGGTGATGTTGGTCAGGTTCATCGAGATCTGCGCGACGCCGTACTCTTGAATGAACCACCCGATCGCCTTGACGCACTTGAGCGACCCGGGCTGCCAGACCTTCTTGCCATTGTCGTCGATGAGGGGCGTGCCGTCGGGCGTGCCGTCATCGGTCTTGACTCGCCCCTTCTCGCGCACGTCATAGGCGATGGCGTTGGCCCGGCGCGTGCTGGTGGTGTTGAGGTTGATGTTGTACGCGACGAGGAACTCGCGGGCCCCCACCGCCGTGACGCCAAAGCCCGGATCAAAAGCGCTCGGGCCGAAGTCGGGCTTCCAGGCCGGGTCTTCAAGCCGACCCGGCAGTGCCTCATACTCGCCCTGGCGACAATCGGCCAGATTTCGGCGCTCTTCTATCAAGGCGGCGTGCTCGTAGAAAAAGCCGGAGATACCGACCTCATCGCCGAGTCTTCGGCCCAGCGTGTGCGCCCACCGGACGGTTTCGTCCATACTGATGTCGGCCACGGGTACGAGCGGGCACACATCCATCGCGCCAAAGCGTGGATGTTCGCCCGTGTGCCGCGACATGTCGATCAGCTCCTTTGCCTTTCGTGCCGCGCGAACGGCAGCCTCGAGGACAGGCTCAGGCTCGCCCACGAACGTGACCACCGTCCTGTTGGTCGCGGCGCCCGGGTCTACGTCCAGCAGCCTGGCCCCATCGACCGACTCGATCGCGTCCGTGATCTGCCTGATCACCGACAGGTCGCGACCCTCGCTGAAGTTCGGCACACACTCGAGCAACTGCCTGGCCATGCATCGCGCCTCCTGGTCGTCCTCCAGTATAGGGTGAGGGCCGCGCCCATTAGCCCCCCCACTGTCGATGCGATGCCGCTACAGTGCAGGCATGAGCGTGCTCATCAGCAATGCGCGCGTGCTGACGCTGGCAAGGGGTGAGCGGCCCCGGCGCGGGACGGAACTGGGCGTGCTCGCGGTGATCGACGGGGCGAGTGTGCTCGTTGAGAGCGGTCGGATCGCCCGGGTGTTCAGGCCGGAAGGACCCCCTGCTGGCGCAGGGGGCTCTGTCGAGCGAGTGATCGATGCCCGTGGGCGGGTGCTCATGCCGGCCTTTGTCGATTGCCACACGCACACCTGCTGGGCGGGCGACCGGCTGGACGAGTGGGAGATCAAAAAACAGGGCGCGACGTATCTTGAACTGCTCGAGGCGGGCGGCGGGATCATGTCGACCGTCCGCGCGGTGCGATCGGCGAGCGCGGACGAACTCGTCAGCACGCTCCTTGCACGCCTGGAACGGATGATGCGCCACGGGACCACCGTCGTCGAGATCAAGAGCGGATACGGGCTGGACACGGAAACAGAACTGAAGATGCTCGGCGCGATCCGCACGGCGGGGCAGCGCTGGGCCGGCAAGGTCATTCCCACCGCCTGCATCGGGCATGCGCTGGACCCGGATATGGGGCACGAGGCGTTCGTCGCCCACACCATCGACGAGACTCTGCGGGCCGTGCACGATGAGTTTCCCGGCATCGCGATCGACGCCTACTGCGAGAAGGGCGCGTGGTCGCTGGACGACTGCGTGCGCCTGTTCGAGCGGGCGATGGAGCTTGGGCACCAGTGCCGCGTGCACGCGGACCAGTTCAACGCGCTGGGCATGACGCCGGCTGCCGTTCGGCTCGGGCTGCGCAGTGTGGATCATCTCGAATCCAGTCGGCCGCACGAGTT